>JBBSSF010000201.1:0-6734 GCA_038242345.1 Hyphomicrobiales bacterium | reverse complement strand
TGACCGGAACCCCCTCCCCCGCCGCCCGCCCCTCCTCGGGAGCCGTGCGCGCCTTCGCCGTCTCGGTGGCCAACCGGCATGGCGCCGGCGTCGTCGCCTTCGTCTTCCTCGCCGTTCTCGTCTGGGTGTTCCTGCTCGTCATCATGCCCCAGGCGGCGATGCTGGACTATTCCTTCCGCTTCAACCTGCCGCCGCCCGAAGTCGGCGGGCCGAAGGATGTCTACACCCTCTCCAATTATGGCTACGTGCTGTTCGGCGCGGGGGGTGGCGGCCTCAATGTCTTCGATCTCTCGGTTCTGGGGCGCACCCTGCTCGCCTCGACTTTCGTGACGATCCTCGACATCGTGATCTGCTATCCGATCGCCTTCGTGCTGGCGCATGGCGCCCGGGGCACGGCCGCGCGCCTCATGGTGCTGGGTCTCATCGTTCCGTTCTGGGTGAACGAGATCCTGCGCGCCTTCGCCTTCCGCATCATCTTCGGCTCCACCGGTGTTCTCAACAATGTCGGCATGAACATGGGCCTGTGGTCCCAGCCCATCGACTTCATCGGCGCCGACATCGCGCTCTATTCGGGTCTGGTCTACGCCTATATCCTGCTGATGATCTTCCCGATCTACAATGCCGTGGAAGCGCTCGACCGCAACCAGATCGAGGCGGCGCGGGACATGGGGGCGAGCTGGTGGCGGGTGCACTGGCGCGTGGTGCTGCCGATGGCCAAGCCCGGCATTGCCTCTGGCGCCACCATGGTGTTCATGCTGACCGCCGGCGCCCTGGCCGCGCCGCAGATCCTCGGCGGGCCATCGAACCTGTGGTTCACCCAGCTCATCTCGCAATGGTTCAATGATGGCGGCAACTGGCCGCGCGGATCGGCCTATGCGGTGATCCTGCTTCTCGTCTGCCTTGCCTTCGTGCTGTTCCTGATGCGGGTGTTCAAGGTCTCCATCGGGGAGATCGGCCGATGAGCACGGATACTGTCGGCATTCGCACGCTGACCATCGGCTTCTGCGCGCTGTTCTTCGCCTTCCTGTTCGGCCCGCTCATCATCATGGTGATTACGGCCTTCAATTCCTCGTCCTTCCCGCGCATCACGCCGTGGGAATGCTTCACCACCGACTGGTTCGGCGTGCTCGCCCGCGACAACCGGCTGATTGCCGGCCTGGTCAACACGCTCATCATCGGCGTCGGCGTGGTGGCACTGGCCGTGCCGATCGGGCTGGCCGGAGCGCTGGCGCTCACCGAAGTCGGGCCGAAGTTCAAGGCGACGCTTTACGCCGTGTTCATCACGCCCATTCTGGTGCCGGGCGTGGTCATCGGTATCTCGACGCTGGTGTTCTGGAACCGCGTGTCGGATTCCCTCGGGCTCGGCTATGGCTCCTTCCTCAACAACGGCATGTTCCTGACCATTGCCGGTCAGGTGAGCTTCATATCCGCCTACACGATGCTGGTGGTGCTGGCCCGTATCCAGCGCTTCGACCCGACGCTGACGGAAGCCGCCCTCGATCTCGGCGCGACACCGGGACAGGCCTTCCGGCGCATCCTGCTGCCCTTCCTCGGACCGGCGCTGGGCTCGGCGGCGGTGATGGCCTTCCTCGCCTCGGCCGAGAACTACAACACCACCACCTTCACCATCGGATCGAGCGCCACCTTCACCACGGTGCTCGCCTCCAAGGTGCGCTATGGCATCGACCCTTCGATCTCCGCCGTCGCCGTCATCATCATCGCGGTGACGCTCATTGCGGCGCTGACCAGCGAGGTGCACGCCCGCCGCTCCGAGGCTCTGGCCGCCGGCGGGCACCGGGCGCGCGCCGTCATGGACAACCCGGTGGTCCGGGTCATGGGGCATCCGGCCTTTGTCGGCGTGATGCTGGTCGGGCTGGCAGGCGCCGCCGTCTGGGCCGGGTCCCGGCATGATTCCTCGGTCTGCCGCGAGGGCATCATCCAGGAAAAGCGGGCGCTCCAGCAGAAGCTGATGGAGGAGCAGCAGAAGCGCCTGCGCGAGATGGCGCCGCCGGCCGCTCCCACGGCGCCCAGCTCCGGCAAGTCGCCGAGCCCGTTCGGCGGCGTGTTCGCCCCGGGCAATCTGGGCGGATCACCCTCCCCCGCCCCGGCTGCCCCCGCGGCGCCGAAGCCGGCGACGCCCTTCGGCAGCGTGTTCCAGCCGGGCAATCTCGGCGGCAGCGCACCGGCTCCGGCGGAAGCACCGGCTGCCCCGAAGCCCGCGACCCCGTTCGGTGGCGTGTTCGCCCCGGATGCGCTGAAACCCGCGACGGCACCCGCGGGGAACTGACGATGGATGGGGAGCAGGTCCTGATTCCGGGCCCGCTTTCCTTGCATCGCCGCGGTTCCCGCGCTATAGAGCGCCGTCTCGCGGGATCGGCCGGCTGAAATGGGCTGCCGTGCCGGTTCCCTGATCGCTCACGGACCCCCCTTCCGCTCGCGACCATGACAGGCTGGCTCACCGCCGGTCTTTCTGCGGTTCGCGCGGCGGGTTCCGGGAAGTCCTCCACACTTCGGAGAGCCGAATGCCCAAGATGAAGACCAAGTCGGGCGCCAAGAAGCGCTTCAAGCTCACCGCCACTGGCAAGGTGAAGGTTCAGCAGGCCGGCAAGCGCCACGGCATGATCAAGCGGACGACCAAGTTCATCCGCAATGCCCGTGGCTCCACCGTGCTGTGCGAGTCGGATGCGCGCATCGTCAAGCAGTGGCTGCACGGCTGACGCGACCGCCTCTCCATCCACGCTGATTCTTCCAATTAGGAGTTTGCCATGGCTCGCGTGAAGCGGGGCGTTACCGCCCATGCCAAGCACAAGAAGGTTTTTGCTGCCGCCAAGGGTTATTATGGCCGGCGCAAGAACACCATCCGGATCGCCAAGCAGGCGGTCGAGAAGGGCATGCAGTACGCGACGCGTGACCGTCGCGTCCGCAAGCGGAACTTCCGCGCCCTCTGGATCCAGCGCATCAACGCCGCGGTCCGGGAATATGGCCTGACCTATTCGCGCTTCATCGACGGTCTCGCCAAGGCCGAGGTCGAGATCGACCGCAAGGTGCTGTCCGACCTCGCCATCCGCGAGCCGGAGGCCTTCAAGGCCCTCGTCGAGACCGCGAAGGCGAAGCTCGAAGCCGTCGCCTGAGGCCAGCCCGGCCGGCGGACGCCACAGCGTCCGCACGAGAGCATTTCCTTGATGCGAACCGGTATCGACTTCGCTTGAAAATGCCCTGATACCAGGCGCACGAAGTGCTGACCGCACCGCGCGCCTGAAGATCAGCAGATTTTCCATATGCCCCAAGGACATGGAAAATCTGCACCGGAATACCAAAGAGTCCTTTTCAAGGATCTTTGGTATGACAGAACCAGAAAGCCCCGGCGGACCCGCTCCGCCGGGGCTTTCTTCATTTCCGGCCCCTGCCCTCTCCGCCGGCCCCGACAGGACCAGCCCCGGGCGGCGGACCGTCAGCGCGGCTCGAACAGCGCGTCGCGGGCGGCCAGCCGGTGCTTCAGGGAAATGTGGGTCTTCACCATGCCGATGGCGGCGAGAAGCACGGTGGCATCGTCGGTGAAGCCGATCAGCGGCGCCACGTCCGGAATGGCATCCACCGGCAGCACGAAATAGGCGAGCGCGGCAAACAGCGTCGCCCGCACCCGGGTCGGCGTCGCCGGATCCAGGGCGCAATAATAGGCGGCCACCAGATCCTCGGTGAAGGAGAAGCGCCGTGCCGCCTTCTTCAGCGTCTGCCAGAAGCCCCGGCGCACGGCCTCCTCGCGCGCCGCATCGGCGTCGGGGCCCCGATCGCCCGGGGCCAGAATCTCCGGCTCCACCGAGCCGTCCTGCGTCCAGCGTGCCATCCCCGCTCCTCGAAGATCCTGCGCACTCCTGCGCGTCGACCTGATAGTAGGAACGAAAAGCGGCACCCGGAAGGGGACAGGCGAAATTTTCCCGTCTCTCCGGCGGCGGGGCCCGCCCCCGCGGCCGGACAGACGCGACACCCCCCGGAGGGGGCCACGACGGGGCGGGGCAGAGGCCAAGCCCCGGGATGCGCGCGACGCTCCCTCAGCCGGCGCCCATGTCGGCGGCGATGTCGTCGATGGCGCGCGCCAGATTGAGATCGCGCCCCGTGATGCCGCCGGCATCATGGGTGCTCAGCGTGATGAGCACCCGGCCATAGGAATTGGACCAGTCCGGATGATGGTCGAGGCGCTCGGCCACGAGCGCCACCCGGGTCATGAACCCGAAGGCGGTGGCAAAATCCGGGAAGCGCAGCCCGCGATGGATCGCCCGGCCGCTCTCGTCGAGACGCCAGTGGACGAGCGCTCCGATGGCCTCGGAACACTCCACCTCGGTCAGGCAGCGGATGGCGGATTTGGTCGTGTGGAACATGACGGCATCTCCCCCCAGGAGGGTGTCATCGGCCTGTCACCGGCCGTGGGGAGAGCTATACACCCGTCACGGATCCAGTTCCGCATCCCAGTAAAGAAAATCCATCCAGCTGTCGTGCAGATAGTTGGGCGGGAACAGCCTGCCGTTGTTGTGCAGATCCTGCACAGTCGGCCGGTAGGGCATCTGGCGTGGCCAGAGCCCGACTTCCTCGCACGACTTGCTGCCCTTCAGCAGGTTGCACGGCGCGCAGGCGGTCAGGACATTCTCCCAGAGCGTCTGCCCTCCCTTGGAACGGGGGATCAGATGATCGAATGTCAGATCCTCGCGGGAGCCGCAATACTGACACTCGAAGGTATCGCGCAGGAAAACATTGAACCGGGTAAAAGCTGGATTGCGCGCCGGCTTGATGTAGGTCTTCAGCGACACCACACTCGGCAGCCGCATCTCGAAGGATGGACTGCGGACCATGACATCGTAGTTGGACACAATGTTGACCCGGTCCAGGAACACCGCCTTGATGGTGTCCTGCCAGGACCACAGGGACAGCGGATAGTAACTCAACGGGCGGAAATCCGCGTTGAGCACCAGAGCCGGATGTGCTTCGGGTGCGACGGCGATCGTCAAGCCCTGCTCCTCGGCCGGTTATTGTCCGGCCCGCCGAGCCTGCCTCACGCAAGGCTCAAGTCGAGCCGTGCCGGATAGTCTACGCATCCGATGTCGGTCTTGTGAAGCCCGGTGCACTGCAAAAGCCCGCGCAAGCCGCGGCCTTTTGGCCGACCTGTCCTCCGCCCCGCCCCGGACTCGCCAGCCCCGCCCGCCGGCTGTAGCATCCGCGCAACATTGCCGAGGAACGCCCGCGTCATGACGTCATCGCTTGCCCCCACGCTCGACCTCCTCACCGAGGAGGAGGCCGGCGGCCATCTGGACCACTGGGCCGCCATTCTCGGGACAGATCTGTCGGGCCTGCAACGGCTTGTCGAGGACGCCGTGCCGGGCTGCGAGATCGTGCCGCCCCATGCCGCCAGCGCACGGGCCCTCTCTGCCGCCGGCGAGCCGCTGGCCTTCGCCCTCCTGCGCGCCGACCGATCCGGCGGGGCGGAGGCCAGCGGCCTCCTCTGCGTCGTCCAGGTCTCCGCCGACGCCCGCGGCCAGCCGACGCTGCGCGAAATTCGCACCGCCTACCCGCATTTCGCCGCCGGAACGGTCGTCGCGGCGACGGTGCACGAAATTGCGCTCGTTCCCTCCCGGCTGGAGGCGCGGCTGCGCCTCGACCTCGGCAACGGCGCCGGCTGCGTCGCCTTCGACAGCTTCTACTGGCGCAATCGCGGCCGCTATGGCGCCGGCCAGCCCGCCCGCTTCGCTCTCGCGGCGCTTGCCGGCACGATGGCGCCCGCCAGCCCGGGAGAGGTCGCGCCCGACGATTTCACCGGCCCCACCGCCCTCCTCGACGGCAATCCCGACGACCGCGCCTTCCACGGCACCGTGGTCGGCGTGACGCCCGAGGCGATGCGGATTCTCGACACGCCGCTGTGGCGGGTGGAGGTGCGCCTCGGCCGTCTGCCCGATGGCCGGGAACTGGTGCTGCCGGTACATGTTGCGGCGGCCGGCTTTCGCGGCAACTGGCGGCCGGCCGCCGGCGACACCGTCAGCGGCTCCCTCTGGCTCCAGACCCGTCTGGTGGAGACGCCCGGGGCGGAGTGAACGCCGCCCGGGGGAGGGAGGCCCGTCCGGAAGAGGGCCCGGCCCCCGCCGGCCTCAGGCGCCGAACACCCGGGCGAGCATGTCGCGTCCGAGCGCGACGCCGGTCATGTCGATGGCGTGGCCGAGGCCCGGGCGCAGATGGCGGGTGTGGGGGATGCCCGCGGCGTCGAGCTTGGCGGAGGCGATGCCCATCCAGTCCGGCAGGACGATGTCGTCGGCCGCGCCATGGATCAGGGCCACCTCCGGCACCGGCTTGTCGGGATCCCGGCCGGAGATGACGCCGGGATCGGCCAGCAGCCCGGAATAGCCGATGACGGCCGCCGGCGGCCGGGGCCGCGAGAAGCCGGCATGGAGCGCCATCATCGCCCCCTGGCTGAAGCCGGCCAGCACCAGCCGGTCGTCGGCGAGCTTCAGGCGGGCGAGTTCGGCATCAAGAAAGGCATCGAGCACCGGCAGGGCGCCGGCCACGCCGCGGCGATAGTCCTGCGGATCGCGGTTGGGCGAGAGCGGAAACCACTGCCGGCCCGATATCGTCATGCTGCACGGGGCCGGCGCATGGGGGGCGACGAAGGCGAGGCCGGGAAAGGCCTCCGCCCAGTGCTCGGCGAGCGCCATCAGGTTCGATCCGTCAGCGCCATAGCCATGCAGCAGCACGAC
>JBBSSF010000200.1:0-6737 GCA_038242345.1 Hyphomicrobiales bacterium | reverse complement strand
GCCGGCGCCCGCTCCGGTGCGCCGCGCGACGCCGATCCCGTTCCCGGCCACCTCGCGCGGGCCTGCCGCCATGCTGCGCCGGGCGGCGGGTCCGGCGGCGGCTGCCGCCGCGGTTGCGGCCGCTCCCGCCGTCGCCCGGGCCATGCCCGCCCCGCTGCCGGTCGAGCCGGAGCTGGAGCCGGCCGAGCCCTGGTTCGACGCGCCGGAACCGGTGACCGCCTATGCGCCGCAGCAGCCGGCCCCCGCGCCGGAGTTCGACGACCGCGACTTCGGCGGACCGGACGACGACTATGGCTATGAGGCGGACGGCTTCGACATTCCGGCGCCGATGGCCCCTGCCCCGCATCGCCCCGTTGCCGCGGCCGACGCCTTCGATCCGGCCGACAGCGACGACTATGCCGACGTGGCGGACGAACCCTACGAGGACTTCGTCGAGGACATCGCCCCGGAGCCGGCTGCCGCCTATGCGGACGAGGCCGGGCCGGACGACGAGCTGACCGGCATGGATGACACCGACGACGGCTTTGACCTGCCGCCGGGCAGCCACACCCTGGGACAGGCACCGCTGGGCTTTGCCCCGGCCGTGCCGCGCCCGGTGCAGCAGCCGGCCGGCTGGCAGGCGCGTCCCGAGCCGGCGCCGGTGGCCCAGGCCCTGGTTCCCAGCCGCGGTCCGGCCGCGCCCGGCGCCCAGGTGCACGCCCCTGCCCCGCCCATGCAGCCGATGCGTGGTCCCATGGGCGGCGGCCGCCGCTCCATGGATCCGGACGGGCACATCTTCGAGTTCCCGCCCATCAACATCCTCGCCACGCCCCGTCCGGTGCAGCGTGGATCGATGATGACGGCGGATGCGCTGGAGCAGAATGCCCGCCTGCTGGAAGGCGTGCTGGAAGACTTCGGCGTGCGCGGCGAGATCGTGAACGTGCGGCCGGGCCCGGTCGTCACCCTCTACGAGCTGGAGCCGGCGCCGGGCATCAAGTCGGCCCGCGTCATCGGTCTCGCCGAGGACGTGGCCCGCTCCATGTGCGCCATCTCGGCCCGCATCGCCGTGATCCCGGGCAAGAATGCCATCGGCATCGAGATGCCGAACCAGACCCGGGAGATGGTCTATCTGCGCGAGCTGATCGGCTCCCAGGAGTATGATGCCACCAAGGCGCGCCTGCCGCTCTGCCTCGGCAAGACCATCGGCGGCGAGCCGGTGATCGCCGACCTCGCGCGCATGCCGCATCTGCTGGTCGCCGGCACCACCGGCTCCGGCAAGTCGGTGGCCATCAACACCATGATTATGTCGCTGCTGTACCGGATGCGTCCGGACCAGTGCCGCCTCATCATGGTGGACCCGAAGATGCTGGAACTCTCCGTCTATGACGGCATCCCGCACCTCCTCACCCCCGTCGTCACTGATCCGAAGAAGGCGCTGGTCGCCCTCAAGTGGGCGGTGCGGGAGATGGAGGACCGCTATCGCAAGATGTCGAAGCTGGGTGTGCGCAACATCGACGGCTACAACCAGCGCGTGACAGAGGCGCTGGCCAAGGGCGAGGCGCTGACCCGCACCGTCCAGACCGGCTTCAACCGCGAGACCGGCGAGCCCGTGTTCGAGCACGAGACCCTGGACCTCGGCCCGATCCCCTACATCGTCGTCATCGTCGACGAGATGGCCGACCTGATGATGGTGGCCGGCAAGGAGATCGAGGGCGCGGTGCAGCGTCTGGCCCAGATGGCGCGTGCCGCCGGCATCCACGTGATCCTCGCCACCCAGCGGCCGTCGGTGGACGTCATCACCGGCACGATCAAGGCGAACTTCCCGACCCGGATCTCCTTCCAGGTCACCTCCAAGATCGACAGCCGCACCATCCTCGGCGAGCAGGGGGCGGAGCAGCTTCTCGGCCAGGGCGACATGCTCTACATGGCCGGCGGCGGCCGCATCCAGCGCGTCCACGGCCCCTTCGTCTCCGATGACGAGGTGGAGAAGATCGTCGCCCACCTGAAGACTCAAGGCGCGCCGGACTATCTCGACCAGATCACCCAGGACGAGGACGAGGAAGCCGAGGCCGCCGGTGGCGTCCAGGCCCTGGACGAGTCGAACGACCTCTACGACCGCGCCGTGGCCGTCATCCTGCGCGACCGCAAGGCCTCGACCTCCTACATCCAGCGCCGCCTCCAGATCGGCTACAACCGCGCCGCCTCCCTCATCGAGCGCATGGAGCAGGAAGGCCTCGTCGGCCCCGCCAACTCCACCGGCAAGCGCGAGATCCTGGTGGAAGCTCGCGAGGACGAGGACGAGCCGTTCTGATCCCATCCTGCCCCCGGGCGGGCCCATCCTCTCCGGACGCGGACCAGACCCCGATCGCCCGACACGGCCCCGGACCGGCAACGGTCCGGGGCCGTGTGCGTTTTTCGGGCCCGGCCGCCCGACCCTGGCCGGCGCTGCCGCAGACGGTCGCCGACAGCCGGGCTGCAACCAGTAACCGCAGCGCGCGCCAGCGCGTTTCGTGTTCTTCGCGAGTGGGATGACCGCGGCCGGCAGAACTGCGCGCGGCCCGCGCCGACATCGTTTCAGAGAAGACAGACGCGGGTTGTGTTCCGCCTGCCGGCAACGGCTGACGGGAACGCCGGAAAACCGGATGCAGCGCGTTTCACCACACGACAGAAGCCCGTCTCGACTGTTCCCGAGTATGGATTTAGCCTTGCCGACAGGATATAGGGACACTTTTTACTTAATCACCGGTCGGTGGATAAGGTATTCTCCCGTGACTGAAACACAATGCCGCATAATCTAGGGCCTCCGGAAAGATGCGAACGTCGCCGAAGACATGAAAAAGCTGCTAGGCTCCGGCGCACGGGTGATTGGACACCCGATTTCAAGGCTCGCCTTCCGGAGCGCACATGCACATTTCGAGAGGATCGGCTTCATTGCGAAGCCTGCCGGCGATGGCACTCCTCGTCGCCCTGTTCCTGCTGATCCCGTTCTTTTCTGCCCAGGCTGCGGAAAAGAAGCCCGCGGCGCCCGACGAGCCGATGATTTCGCCCCAGCTGACCGTCGAACTGGCCGACATCCGGCAGGATTTTCTCGGCGTTCTGGTCAAGCTGCGTGCGTCCTTCCATGGCGCTCTGGGAGCGATCGAGCAGTTCCCGTCGGACATGTACAACGCCCTCGACCGGGAAACGCCCAAGGAAGAGGTGGACACCTGGGTGTTCGGCGGCTTTGCGGCCGGCGTCGTCGCGGTGCTGATCGGTCTGGCCGTCGCCATTCCGTTCGAGCGGATGACCATCGGCCATCCCAAGGCGATCCCGCCCGGGGAGAAGGAACTCTCCACCGACGAGCGTGTCGCCTTCCTTCTCAAGCGCGCCGGGCTGTGGCTGGTGGGCACGCTGATCCTGCTCGTCGTCGGGCTGATCGTGCTCGAATATTTTGGCAAGGATCACGAGCTCCTGCACCGGACCGCGCTCCTCGTGCTGGTCTGGTATGCGGGCGTGCGGGCGGCGCGGCAGGTGTTCCGCACCATCATCGCGCCGGGGCTGCCCGGCTGCCGCATCGTGGCGCTGGAGGACGGGGCGGCCGCGCATCTGATGCGCAGCCTCACCGTGTTTGCCGGCTTCTTCGGCCTCGTGGTGGTGGCCGACCTGTGGCTGATGCTGCTGGAGCTGCCGACGGAATCCCGTCAGCTCTTCGGCCTGTCGCTGTCGCTGGTGCTGGTGCTGCTGCTGGTGCTGCTCTGTGTCGTCGACCGCAAGGCGGTGACCACGGCCATCGGCTGGACCCGCGGCTGGCGGGGCTGGCTGGCGCGCAACTGGTGGATCATCGCCATCGTCTATTTCATCGTCACCTGGGTGGTGCGCGGCGTGCGCGTGCTGATCGGCGATGGCGGTGGCTCGGAGCTGGTCGTGGCGCCGGTGCTGCTGGTCTTTGCCGGCCTTGGCCTGCAGGGCGTCTGCCGGCTCATCGTCGCCCAGATGGTGGCGCGGTCGCCGGAGCTGCTGGACGCCCGAGGCGAGCGCCTACGCGACTATCGCGACCTGGCACACACCGGCACGGCGCTGGTCATCTTCCTCATCGGCTTTGCCATCCTTCTGGAAATCTGGGGCTTTTCCTTCACCGGCACCGGCGCGGGCATCGTCCTCATCAAGGCCGGCCTCATCGCCGTCTGCGGCTACCTCGCCTATCAGGCGATTGCCATCGCCATCGAGCGCAAGCTCGCCATGGAAGGCGCCATTCCCGGCGTGACGGCGCTCGACCCCCATGGCCAGCCGCTGCCTCCCGGGCAGTCGCGCATTGCCACCCTGCTGCCGCTGGCCCGGGTGTTCCTGCTCACCGGCGTGTTCATCATCACCGCGATGATGGTGCTGTCGGAAGTCGGCGTGCAGGTGGCGCCGCTGTTCGCCGGCGCCGGCATCATCGGTCTGGCCATCGGCTTCGGCTCCCAGCAGCTGGTGCACGACGTGATGTCGGGCGCCTTCTTCCTGGTGGACGATGCCTTCCGGGTGGGCGAATTCATTGATGTGGGCAGCGCCCAGGGCACGGTGGAGCACATCTCCATCCGCTCCTTCCAGTTGCGCCGCACCAATGGTGATCTCATCACCATTCCCTTCGGTGGCATCAAGCAGATCAACAATCTGTCGCGCGACTGGCAGGTGGCCAAGCTGCCGTTCAAGTTCCCGCTCGGCACCGACATCGACAAGATCCGCAAGACCATCAAGAAGGTCGGCGAGCGTCTGCTGGCGGATCCGGAACTCGGGCCGAAATTCCTCGTGCCGCCGAAATCCCAGGGCATCCACTCCATCGATTCCAATGGCGTGACCATCCGGGTGAAGTTCATGACCAAGCCGTTCGACCTGTTCGTGGTCAAGCGGCAGGTCTATCTGGCCCTCACCCAGGCCTTCGCGGAGGCCAACCTCAACCTCGTGAACAACGTGGTGACGGTGCGGCTGGAAAATGCCCCGCCGACCCTGTCGGAGGCGGAGAAGCAGGCGATTGCCGCAGCTGCCGCCTCGGCCGCCTCCGGCGACGACACCAAGAGCTGACCGGCCGGTACGCTCGGCCAGAGCCACGACACCCCCGCATCCGGACAGATGCGGGGGCGTCTGCCTTTTCAGGAAGCGCCCCTTTCAGGAAGCGTCACCCGGCCGGCGTGTGCCGGTCCGGCAGGAGCACGAACACCATCGCCGACAGGATCACCGCGCAGCCCGCCAGCTGGATCGGCGTGATGGTGGTGCCGAGGAGCGTCATGGACGCGACGAGGGTCCACACCGGCTCCAGCGTCAGGAAGATGGCGGCACGGCCGGGGGAAAGCAGATGCTGGCCCTTGAGCTGCAGCAGGAAGCGGCCGCAGGTGGCCAGAAGCACAGCGCCGACGAAGGCCTCGACAACCGGCAGGGTCGGCAGGGCGCGCGGCCACGTCTCCACGGCCAGGGACGCCGCGAGGATCAGGGCGCCGGAGAGCACCAGCTGCAGCGCCGTCAGGGTCATCAGGCCAACCCGCTCGACGCCCTGGCGCGAGATGACCATGCCGATGCCCCACAGCGCCGACGCGACGACAAACCAGAGATTGCCGATTTCCATCCGGGCGCTGCCAGTCAGGAACAGCAGCCCCAGCCCGACCAGGGCGATACCAAGGGCCTGCCAGATCCGCCGCCCGACGGGCCAGCGATAGAGCATCAGGCCGAAGACCGGCATCAAGAGGTTGCCACAGCCGGAGATGAAGGCGGCGACGCCGGGATTGCTGGTGTGCTGCAGCCCGGTGATCCACGCCATCATGGACAGCCCCAGCGCCACTGCACCGGGCAGGCTGACCCAGAGATCGGAGAGCCGCACCCCGTGCAGCCGGGAGACCACGCCGATCAGCAGGCCGGCGATGACAAAGCGGGTGCCGATGAAGAAGAAGGGCGGCAGTCCGCTCAGCGCCTGCAGCGAGAAGATCCAGCCGGACGCGGCCAGGACGGAGGAGACGAGCAGCATCGCCTCCGGAAGAAGGGGTCGGGTGGTCACGATCGGGTCCGCAGGGCCGCGCGCGGAGGGCTCGGCCCCGGGACATCGCGCGCCCCCGGGAACCGGACCGGACCTGCAAGCGGCCCGATTCTCCGCTCATACACCCGCCGCGGGGCAGCGGAAATGGGGAAGACAGGCCCGTCCAGAAATGACTGTTTCCCGAACATGTCGGTCCGCATATGTTAAGGAAATCCAGTTCCCTGAACATGAGGCCACCACCCGGCCGCCTTCTCCGCCCTTCCCCGGTCGGGAAAGCTGACAAAGGAACGCCCCCGCTTCCGGCAGCCGGAAACGGGGGCGTCGTCATTCAGCGCAGAGCCCCCCGCGCGGGGCGTCCGCCTCCCGCTCAGAACGCCAGCGGCTTGGCCTGACGGACCAGCGGCAGGCCGGCGATCTCGGTCAGCACCGCGGCCGGGATCGGGCCATCCACCTCGACAAGGCAGATCGCGTCCGCGCCCGGCGCCGTGCGGCCGAGATTGAAGGAGGCGATGTTCACCCCCTTGGAGCCGAGCAGCGAGCCCAGCGCGCCGATGAAGCCCGGCTTGTCCTCGTTGGTGATGTAGAGCATGTGGTCGCCGATGCCGGCGTCCATGCGGATACCCTTGATCTCCACGAGGCGCGGCTTGCCATCCGACAGCACCGTGCCGGCCACCGAGCGCTCAAGAGTGTCGGTGAGGATGGTCAGCCGGATCAGGCTCTCGAAGGAGCCCACCTTCTCGCGCCGGGTCTCCTCGATCTCGATGCCGCGCTCGCG
>JBBSSF010000199.1:0-6804 GCA_038242345.1 Hyphomicrobiales bacterium | reverse complement strand
CGGGGCGAAGGGGCGCCGAAGAGATCCGGGGCCGCGCTCATCTCCGCCCCTCCCGGTCGGCGCGGGCATCGCGCAGGGCCTCGTCCAGACGGCAGATTTCGCCCCGGTCCGCCGCATTCGCCCGCCGGCAGGCCGTCCTCAGCGTGGCGATCATGTCTGCGAGCTTCCGGTCTCGGGCGTCGATGCGCTCCTGAAACAGGGCAATGCGCGCCGAAAGCTCCATGATCGGCGCATCCAGATGGCCGGGCTTCGTTTCCTGAAGCACCCGGGCGACATGCAGGCGGGCGTGAGCGTTCATGGCCGGGCCCTTCAGAACAGCATGCCGAGGGCGCGGCAGTAGAGGTCGAGCAGGCTTTCCAGCTCGGCCCGCTCGCTGGCATCCTGCCGGCGCATCCGGATGACCTGCCGCAGAACCTTGGTGTCGAAGCCGTTGGCCTTGGCCTCGGCAAACACGTCCTTCATGTCGTCCGCGATTGCCTGCTTCTCTTCTTCCAGCCGCTCCAGGCGTTCCACGAAGGCCCGCAGCTGGTCTCCGGCAATGGCGTCGGCGTCGATGGTTTCGCTCATGGGATCGTCTCCGGATAAGGGCGCGGCGCGGTGGCCGGTCAGCGGGAGGGCACGTCCGCCGGATCGTCCCGGTCCAGCCAGGCGAGGCGGGGCATGGGAAAGCCGAAGGCGTCGTAGGTAAGGAGAAGGCCGGAAGCGGCGCGGTCCGGCAGCGGTGTCCGGCGGGCGCCGGCCAGCGGGCAGGCGCCGCAACGCCGGATGCCGCGGCGGCGGATCAGCGAACACACGGCCCCATGGGTCACACAGCCCAGCGTGCAGGCGATCGCCCGCACGCTCTCGCCCGCCAGATAGCGGCGCACGATGTCCGTGTGCTGGTCGGGGGAGAGCTTGGCGGCCCGGGTCATCGCCTCACCCCACCCGGATCGCCGCGCCGCCCAGCGCCGGGGCGAGAGACTGCCGCCGGCGCTTGAGGGCGAGGATGGCGGCCGTATCCCGCCGCGCCAGATCCTCCGCCTCGTTGGGCGAAATCACCCCGTCCCGGGCGGCGCGGGCATGTTCGGCGTCGGCCTCGGCCACGGCTTCCGCGGCGGAAAACGAGGTGGCGAGAAAATCCCCCGGGCCATTGTCGCCGGAAGGATCCGTCAGCCCGCGGCGATGGGCGCCGGCGAGGATGCCGGTGACGAGCGGCAACCCGCAGTCCAGCTCCAGCGCCAGCGCCCGGGCGGTGTCGATCATGTCCGGCGCGTCCGCCGCGCCATAGCGGTGCAGCTGGCTTTTGGAAACGCCGGCAATCCGCGCCGCCCGCACGAGCCCGCCGCACCGGGAAACAAGATCCCGCACCGCCGCTTTCAGCATGAAGCGCAGATCATCAGGCAAGGCATGGGCATCCACGGGAAAGGCTCCATGGTTTTCCCGTTTCCGGGACGGGGGTGGGGTGTCAGGGTGCGGGGGAGGAGATCAGGCGAAGAACAGGAGCCGGATCAGTGGTGCACATCCTCTTCCGCAAGGGCGCGGCGGCCGGCCTTGGTGATGGTGATGGTCCCGTGCGGGGCGTCCTTTACGAGCCCGTCCCGGAACAGAAAGCCCAGGGTGCAGACGGGAACACTGTCCTTTTTCACCGGACCCTCGGTCAGGCGACGGAGGGCGCTGATCTGCGGCAGGGTCAGGGGGACAAGAATGACTTTCACGATTGGGTCTCCATGCCGCCGCTCCTTTCGGGGAGGGGCCGACGTGTGGCTGGGCGGGCAAGCGCCGCCTCGATCTTGGCGAGCGTCTTGAGCGTGATGGTCCGGCCGCCGCGGAGCTTGCCCACGAGCTTGCCATCGTTGGCCGCACGAAGGCCGAACGTGCTCTCGGCAATGCCGGCATTCCGGCAGTGCCGCTCGATCTTCTTGAGGAGGGGGCCGACATGCGTGGTCATGGGAGGAAGATAATGGGCTTTCACCCATCAATCAATGGGAAATTTCCTCCGCGCACGGCGCGCGGGCGTTGGGTAAATTCCCAGGCAACCGGCCGGGAGGCGCGTCATGGTTGAAAATCCGGTCTGGAAGGAGCGCATCCAGGAAGCGATCACCCAGCGCGGTCTGGATATGAAGAAGCTCTCCAGAATGGCGGGCAAAGGGGACACCTTTGTCCGGGACCTTCTGTTGAGGGATCGCACGCCAAGCATCGACAATCTCACGGCGATTGCCCGCGCGCTCGGCCTGACGCTTGGGTATCTCGTGGGCGAGACGGGCACCAATGCGCTGTCGCCAGAGGCGATCGCCGGGCGCCTGAAATGGGCGCGCGAGAATGCCGGCCATGCTTCCGCTGCCGCGGCCGCGCAGCACTTCGGCTGGCCCGCCTCCACCTATGCCGCCCACGAGAACGGACAGAACGGGCTGAGGCCCAAGGTGGCCATGGAATATGCCCAGGCCTTCGGGGTGGACTTCGCATGGCTGCTGACCGGCGATGGCGAGCCGCTGGCGCACGAGGTCGAGCCTATCGCGGCGATCACCTCTGATGGCCGGCGGATCGGCATTCCCGAAGGGGAGATTGCCCAGGTCGACGCCGGCCTCGGTGCGGGCCTCAGCATGGACGGCCGCCATATCGTTGTCGGACAGAATGGCGAGACCATCGGCGCGCTCGCCGTGACAGGCACATGGCGCCTGCCATCGGACGTTATCCGCGAGGCAATCCGCGCGCCCCTCGGCCGGGTGCATGTCGTCCGCTGCGAAGGGGATTCCATGGAGCCCCGCATCATGGACGGGGATTTCGTCTTCATCGACGAGACCCGGACCAACCCGCGGATGCCCGGCATCTTCGCCCTCTGGGAAGGCGACGGTATGACCATCAAGCGCGTGGAGATCGTCCCCGACAGTGATCCGCCGCGCCTCCGGCTGATCCCGGAGAACACCCGCTATTCCGCCTATGAGCGGGAGGCGGAGTTCGTGAAGATCGTCGGGCGGCTCATCGGGCGGTTTACTACGTCGTAGAGGGCCAATTCATTCTTCTGAATCTAAACACGATATAACACTAATAAAAATGTTGGGGCGCAAAATGACTGCAGAGATCGCGATACTAAATAAAGATGCCATTGCGTTGGCTGCCGACAGTGCCATAACAATATCCGTTGGCATGAAAGAGGAAAAAATATTTGATTCAGCAGAAAAATTATTTGAATTATCGAACAAGAACCCGATCGGCATTATGGTTTATAATGGCATGCAATTTATGGAGGTGCCGCTACCATCTTTGATCAGACAATTCAGAAATGAGTGTCCTCTTGTCGATAAGGTCGAGGATGCTGCGAACGCATTTCTGGGTTTTCTCTGTAAATTTGGCGATGCTGCTCCTAGAGAGGTAAAAGAGAGAGCTCTCGAGTCGATAGTTGCCCCATTCATCAATAAAATATTTGATCGAGCCTTGGATAGAATCCAGAGAAAGATATTATCTCCTGCTCCAGGCGAAAAAATGGAGCTGCGCGAATTTATAAGATCTACAATAGAAAATGAGATTTCTATTTATAATCGCGCCTTGGAGCGCCTAGAAGATGCCAATTTTATTGGCGGGTCAAAAAGGTTTGCTGTTAGTAAGAGTTATTTAGGAGTAATAAAAGACATAGTTGAGCGTGTTTCCGACGAATTTGTGTGGCCGGTCGATGTTGCTCAAAAGAAGTTATTAGTTAATACATGTCGGCTTTTTTTAAAAAAATGTAATCTTTCTCGTGGGCTTACCGGAGTTGTTGTGGCTGGATTTGGTAAGAATGAAATATTTCCTACCTTATTATCCTATGAGATTGATGGTATGGTTTGTGATAAACTAAAGTATATAAGAACAAATTATATTGATATTGATAGACGCGGTACGCGGGCAATTGTTCTGCCATTTGCCCAGAAGGAGATGGTAGAAAGATTTCTTTATGGTCTAGACGCAAGCATTCAGAGAAAAATAACACAATTTTGCAAATCTACTGTATCAGATATTAGTAAGGGGCTGCTTGAAAATATTAATTTTGATGATGACAAACAGCGGGATGAACTAAAAGATATTGCTTTAGAGGCAGAGGATGCCTTTGTCTCGGGTTTGCAACAGCGAGCTTTCGATGAAATTCGGTCTCAATCTCAATCTGAGATTGAGGACATGGTTGAGTTTATGCCAAAGTCAGAGCTTGCCAAAATGGCGGAAGCGTTAGTTAATCTGACGTCGATAAAGCGCCGCGTGTCACGGGGAATGGAGACCGTCGGGGGGCCGATTGACGTCGCGGTGATATCTCAGGCTGAAGGTTTTGTGTGGATTAAGCGAAAGCACTATTTCCCGCAAGAGCTTAACTCAAGATACATGAGCCGTGTGCAGAGTGCCCTTGATGCCGCACAGCAGGAGATTCGCGATGGACAAGATGCGCAGTTTAGAAGCATTGATCCTAGAGGAGGAGGCAATGCAGGGCAATAAAGGAAAAATTCGCGGCGATGATAATATTGATGATTCAATTCGGGCAACAAAGGAAAAGATAACAGCAGTTTTCGCAGGAAAGAAAATTAATGCGCGAGTAAAAATAAAAGCAAAAGAGGCAAAGTCTGATGTGATGTGTGCACATTGAGATTTTCTGATCGCGCATGATTGTGAGTGATTATTAAACAAGAACTTAACATGAATAAATATTATTGCAATAATATTTAATTTTGCTACTAGAGACAGCATGGCGCTATCTTTTGTTGATTCGATGGGCAAAAGCCCATAATGATTGTCCGTCATCCACCGACGGGCAACGCTCATGCATCTCCCTCTCCCCACCCTCCGCCCCGGCGATGAGGTGTTCGTCCGCGCCATCGTCTCTTATGTCGGCTCCGGGGCGTCCCTCCATGTCGATTGCTGCGGGCATCATCTCTACCCCTCCGAACAGGAGATCACCGGCGTCCGGCTGACGATCCGTCCCGGCGATCATGTCGCCCGGGTGGAGGATCGCGCCGGGCCGGTGTGGAAGGTCGTCTTCGCCGATGAGCGCACCGTTCTGGCCGAGGCGCCGGAGGGCACGCGCGAGAGCTTCCTGCCCGCCGAAGTGCGCCGGGTGCCGGCGCCGCCCGTGGTCGTGGTGCCCCCGCCGGTGTTCGATCTGGATGCCCTTGCCGCGGAGGGCATCTGATGAGCGAGAACAAGCAGCGATGGGCCGTTGGCGTCGGCCTGGGCGTCGGAAATATTTCCGTCGAGCCGTGCGAAGACGGCTATGGCTTCCCCACAAAGCTGGAGGCCATTGAGCGCGCCCTCGCCGAGGCGGAGCATATTCGAGCCTGTGCCGCACAGAGCGCCGGGAGGCTCAAGCGGCAGCGCGCCGCAGAGATCAGGAAAGCAGCCAAGGCGGAGGGCATCCGATGACCGCCGATCCCGCCCATTCCCCGGCGGCCGTCCCGGCGGCCCTCGGCCACAATGGCGGCCCGCCCATGGAGATTGCGGCGCCCGCCCGCGAGGCCCTTGTGCTCTGGATGGGCGCGCATCCCGTCGTCACCTGCCAGGAGGAGGCGAACGCCGCCGGTGCCCTGATCGACCGGGCCCGGCGCACGCTGGCCGATCTGGAAGCCGATCGCGATGCCGCCGTGCGCCCGCTGAACGAGCGGGTGAAGGCGATCAACGCCAGCTTCCGCGAGCCGCGCGAGATCCTCGAGCGGTTGATGGCCGAGGTGGATGGCCGGGCGAAGGCGTGGATGCGGGCCGAAGAGGACCGGCGCGAGAAGGCCGCGGCCGAGGCCCGGGCAAAGGCGGCCGAGGCCGAGCGCATCGCCCGTGAGGCTCTGGAGCGGGAGGAAGAGGCCCGGGCCGATGCCGGCGTCGGCGATTGCGATGCCCCGGTGGCCGAGGCGATCGCCGAGACCGACGCCCGCATTGCCGAGGCCGCACGGCTGAAGCGCGATGCCGCCCGGGCGGAACGCGAAAGCCCGGTCCGCATGTCCGGCGGCATCGGCCGCGCCATGGGCCTGCGGGAAAAGCGCAGCCTGCGCATCGTCAGCCTGGGCGTGCTCCTGCGCGATCTCCAGATGACGGAGGAGGTGCGTGAAGAATACCTCGCCGGCGCCATCAGGCTGCTGAAGAAGCAGATCGCCGCCTATCGCACGCTCAATGGCCGCCTGCCCGACGGGGTGTCCGAAAGCGTGGAGCGGGTCTGATGGCCGAGGCATCCGCCGCGCTGATCTATGGCGCCATGGCCGCCATCATGGCCGATATTGATGCCGTGGCGAAGGACAGGCGCACCACCGAGGGCGGCGCGAAGTTCAGCTATCGCGGCATTGATGATGTCTACAACGCCCTTCATCCGCTGCTCTCGAAGCACCGGGTGTTCATGACGTCGGACATTCTGGAGAAGGGGCGGCAGGAGCGCCCGGCCCGCAATGGCGGCGTGCTCGCCTTCACCACGCTCCGGATGCGCTTCACCTTCTGGTCCGTCGATGGCTCCAGTGTCTCCACCATCGTGGAGGGCGAGGGCATGGATTCCGGCGACAAGTCGTCCAACAAGGCCATGTCCGTCGCCCACAAATATGCGCTCCTGCAGGCCTTCTGCATCCCCACCGCAGATATGGCCGATCCCGATGCCGAGGCGCCGGAGCTGGCCGGTCCGCCCCGCCCGGAGAAGGCCGCGGCATCGGCCCCCGCTGACGCGGCAGCCGCCGGGCCGGCGCGGGACTGGAAGGCGTGGGGCGCAACCGTCGCGAAGCGTCTGGAAGAGGCGCGCTCCCACAGCGCCCTTGCCGCCATCGATGCCGACACGCTCGAGGCCTTCCAGCTCTGCGAGCAGGAGGCGCCCCGCATCGCCGACCGGATCACCGAGCT
>JBBSSF010000198.1:0-6817 GCA_038242345.1 Hyphomicrobiales bacterium | reverse complement strand
CGGGCCGGCGCCGACATCGCCTCGGCGCCGCGCAGCTGATACCAGGCGCACGAAGTGCTGACCGCACTCAAGCGCCTGAAGATCAGCAGATTTCCCATATGCCCCAGGGACCTGGGAAATCTGCATCGGAATACCAAAGGATCCTTTTCAAGGATCTTTGGTATGAGACGCGCGGGCGGGGGAGGGGCTCTCCTCCGTCGCGGTCTCCGTTCTCCCTCCCGGTGCGTCGGGCGCCGGCTTGATACCAAGCGCACGGTGCGGTCAGCACTTCGGGTGGCTGGTATAAACTCAAACTCCTGGAGCGCCTTCCGGGAACCTGGGTGAACGGAAAGTGCTCCCGGCGTGGGAGCGCGGGCTCTCCCGCCGCGCTCCCGACTTCGCGCGGCCGGCGATCAGGCGCCGGCGGCGAGGGCGGCGCGGATCTTCCGGGCGTGGACTTCGAGAATCTCGGGCGCCTGGAAGGAGGTGCCGGCATGGGGCTTCAGCGGGCGGTCCTCCCAGCGCGGCAGCTGGTGGATGTGGGTGTGGAACACCGTCTGCCCGGCCGCCGGCTCGTTGAACTGCATGACGAGCAGGCCCGGCGCGTCGAAGGCCGCCTTCACCGCCCGGCCGACCTTCTGGGCCGACAGGATCAGGGGCGTCAGATCTTCCGGCGCCATGGCGAGCAGGTTGCGCGACGGCGTCTTCGGGATCACCAGGGTGTGGCCCTCGATCTGGGGCATCACGTCCATGAAGGCGAGGGTGCTGTCATCCTCGTAGACCGACACGCACGGCAGTTCGCCGCGCAGGATCCTGGCGAACACGTTCTGGGGATCATAGCTCATCGCGCTTCCATCCTGTTGTCGGTGGGTGGCCGGACGGTCTCGCCCGGACGCCCCGGAATTTGCCCCAAGCTCTAGAGCATTTTCAAGCGAAGTGGATACCGGTTCGCATGAAGAAAATGCGTCACCTCAATAATCTAGAGCGCTTTCCGGTGAGCCGGAGCGAACGGAAAACGCTCTGGCGGGCGGCGGGACGCGGCGAAAGCCCTTCATACCAGGCGCACGAAGTGCTGACCGCACCTTAGCGCCTGAAGATCAGCAGATTTCCCATATGCCCCAGTGGCATGGGAAATCTGCATCGGAATACCAAAGAGTCCTTTTCAAGGATCTTTGGTATCAGGCGTCGCGCGGGGCGGGTGAGTCGGCCTCGGACGGGGGACCATCGCGGCGAAAGGGGGCGAGGCCGGCCAGCTCCGCCCGCTCGTCGGCAACGGCGGCGCGCTCGCGCACCAGATAGTCGGCGACGGCGGCACGCAGGCCCGGATGGGCGATCCAGTGGGCGGAGCGGGTCTCCACCGGCAGATAGCCGCGGAAGAGCTTGTGCTCGCCCTGGGCGCCCGCCTCCACCCGGGCGAGGCCATGACCGAGGGCGAACTCGATCGACTGATAGTAGCAGACCTCGAAATGCAGGAAGGGCCGCTCGTCGAGGGCGCCCCAGTAGCGGCCATAGAGGGTGTCGGAGCCGATCAGGTTGAGGGCGCCGGCGATCGGGCGGTCGTCCTCATAGGCAAAGCACAGGGCCACCCGGTGGGCGAGCCGCTCGCCGAGAAGGGTGAAGAAGCGCCGGTTGAGATAGGGCCGGCCCCATTTGCGGTCGCCGGTGTCCATGTAGAAGGAGAAGAAGGCGTCCCAGTCATCGGGGGTGATGGCGTCGCCGGTCAGCCAGCGGATGGTGAGGCCGCCGGCCAGCGCATCCCGCCGCTCGCGCCGGATCTGCTTGCGCTTGCGCGAGGAGAGCGCGGCGAGGAAGCCCTCGAAATCGCCATAGCCGGCATCGCTCCAGTGGAACTGGCGGTCGGTGCGTTCGAGAAAATGGGCGGCGCGGAAGGTGTCGCGGTCCTCGGGCGTCAGGAAGGTGGCGTGCACCGAGGAGGCGCCCGCCCCGCGGGCAAGCTGCACCAGGGCCTTCACCAGCGCGGCGCGAATCGGCCCGGCGTCCGGCCCCGGCGGCACCAGAAGCCGCGGCCCCGGCACCGGCGTGAACGGGACGGAGACCTGCAATTTCGGATAATAGCGTCCGCCCGCCCGGTGGAAGGCCTCGGCCCAGCCATGGTCGAAGACATATTCCCCCTGGGAATGGCTCTTCAGATAGGCGGGCACGGCGCCGACCACGGCCCCGGTGGCGTCGCGCGCCAGCAGCGGACAGGGCGACCAGCCGGTCTTTTCGGTGGCCGAGCCGCTGTCTTCCAGCGACACCAGAAAATCATGGGCGAGGAAGGGATTGAACGGCACCGGCCCCGCCCCCTCCAGCCGTCCGCCCGGCTTCATCTCCCAGCCCGGATTGGCAACGGCGTCCCAGGCGGCGCGCGGGATCTCGCCGAAGCCCTGGGCCACCTCGATCCGGAGTGTCGTGTCGGTCATGTCGGGGCGTCTCCGGCCGCAGGCGATGGCGGACACGACTGATTGAAAAGGCTTGCTGCGCCGCGTTCAAGTGCCGATTCGCGGACCGTGGCGTCGCGGGGGGCATTGCGGGTGCCGACGGGGCATGTGAGCCCGTGCAGCCGGGCGCGAGGGGCCCGGGCGCTCCGTCGCACCGGCGGGCGGGGCCGGGCCCCTCGCATGCGGGGGAGACCCATGTATGATCGGCCCGCGCCCCGGGTCGCGCGTCCGGGGCCGCCGGACAGACCGCGCCTGCGAGCGGAGGCCCTCTTGTTTTCCCGATTGCTGCGCTCCCCGCTCCTGCTGGTGCTGTCGCTCGCGGTGGCGATCTTCCTCTTCTACGAGACCTGCGTGCGCTTCTTCGCCTACACGGCGGATGCCTATGTGCTCAGCACCGTCATCGTGCTGTCCGCCCAGGTGGAGGGGCCGGTCTCCGATCTGCCGGTGCAGGACAATCAGGCGGTGGCGGCCGGCGACACGCTGTTCCGCATCGAGCGCACGCCCTTCGAACTGCGCGTCGAGGGCAGCGTCGCCGCGCTGGATCAGGCCCGCTCCAATCTGGCGCTTGCCCGCGACGAGCTGACGGCAGCCCAGGCCGGCGTGTCCTCGGCCGAGGCGGTCGCCACCAATGCCGAGGCCGCCTTCGTGCGCACCCGGCAGCTGTCCACCGACGGCTTCTCCTCCTCGGCCGATCTGGATGTGGCGCGCCGCAACATCGACACCGCGACGGCGGCCGCCGAGATTGCCCGCGCCCAGCTGGCGGTAGCGGCCCAGCGGGTGTCGGTCGCCACTTCCAGCATCGGCGTCGCCGAGGCGGCGCTCGCCCGCAACCGGTATGATCTCTCCCGCACCCTGGTGACGGCGCCGGTGGCCGGCCGGGTGGCGCCGTTCACCGTGCGCCTCGGCGACTATCTGGCGACGGGCACGCCGGTGATGGCGCTGGTGACCGGCGAGCGGCGGCGGGTGGTCGCCAACCTGAACGAGCGCCATCTCGCCCGCATCCGCATCGGACAGAGGGTGTGGCTGATGCTGGGCTCCGATCCCTGGCGGATCCACGGGGGCCGGGTGAGCGGCATTTCCCCCGGCATCGCCCGCACGGATGCCGGCCAGCCGGTGCTGCCCTATGTGGAGCCGACCACCGACTGGGTGCGCCTGCCGCGGCGCTTTCCGGTGGAAGTGACCCTGGACGACTGGCCGGCGGAGCTGCCGCTTTTCGTCGGCGCGGATGCGCGGGTGCTGGTCTGGTTCTGAGCGCGGGAGACGGTGCCGGTCCGGGCCCGGCAGGGGATCCGGCTTCGGCACGATCAGGGAGGGCAGGTTCCCCCATGGATGTTCTGACCCGGGCCGCGCTTGCCACCACTGTCGGCGTGGTCGGCGCCGTGCTGGCGTCCCTGTGGCTCGGCCTTCAGGATCCCTACTGGGCCGGGCTCAGCGCCCTCATCATCGCCAATGTCGATCGCACCGCCCTCTTCACCAAGGGCATGTTGCGCATTGCCGGCACCGCGGCCGGGGTCGTCGGCGGGTTCTATGTCGCCCAGACCCTGGAAGGGGTCCGCGTCGCCCAGTTCGCCGCCATGGTCGGGGCGGCCGGCTTCGGCACCTGGATGCGCCAGCGCAGCCCCTATGCCTATGCCTGGTTCTATGGCGCCCTCAGTTTCCTGCTGATGATCGCCACCACCCTCATGACCCCGAGCGATCTCTATCTCTTCGCCCATTATCGCTGTTACGAGATCGTCCTCGGCGTGGTCGCGGCGACGCTTGCCAACTGGGCGATCGGGCCCGAGGCCGGGCTGTTTCCCGCCGGGCTGGCGCGGGCGAAGGTGACGACCTCCCGGCAGGAGGCCGGGCGGCAGGCGGCGGCGGCCATGCTGGGCTGCGGCGCCATCGCGCTGCTGTGGACCTGGTTCGACCTGCCGGCCTTCGTGCAGGTGCTGATCTCGTCCCTTGTGGTGATCGACCGCGACCTGGCCACCACCGTCGAGCGCGCCCGCCAGCGCCTGCTCGGCTGCGTCATCGGCGGCTCGGCGGCCCTCATGATAATCGCCATCAACGCCGATGATTTCTTCTGGTGGATCGCCAGCCTGGCCGCCAGCATCTATCTGAGCGCCCGGGTGCATCTGGACAAGGTGAGCTATGCCTATGTGGGCACCCAGTCGGCGGTCGCCATCCTCACCACCCTGGTGAGCACCGGGCCGCCCGCCGGCATCGAGCCGCCCCTCGACCGGGCCGTCGGCATCCTGATCGGCGTTGCCGTGATGGAGGCGACCATGTGGCTGATGGCCGGCAGCTTCCGCCCCGCCCGGGCAGTCGCTGCCCCGGATCCCCCGTCCGCAGGGCAGGGGAAGGAGACCGGGAAAGAATAGGCCTGCCGTCGGTCCCGCGCGTCCGTTGCGTTGAAGAACACCCGGCCCGTCGAGGGGGCACGTGTCTTCCCGGGCGCCGAAGCATTTTCACGCGAAGTGGATCCCGGTTCACGCGCAGAAAATGCGTCGGATCAACAAGCGAGTGCCTTTTCCGCAAGCCGGGGCGAGCGGAAGACGTGCGCGACAGGACAAGGATTTCCGACCCGATGACGTTCCGTTTTCGTCTGCCGGCGGCGGCGCTGGCACTTCTGATCGCCGCTCCGGCCCTGCCGGCCGCGGCCGCTTCGCCCGTGCCGACACCGCCGCAGCAGTCCGCTCCGGCATCGGCCAGCTCCGCTCCCCAGATGAAGAAGACGCTGCCGAAGGCCTCCGCCCGGAAGATCCAGAAGACCCAGAAGAGCCAGCCGACCGGGAAGACGCCGCAGACGAGCGGGCACAGGACGACCACGACGACCGGCGTGAAGAAGTCGTCGGCCAGTCAGAAGCCCGCGGCCACGCCGGTCCAGAAGCAGCAGCCGGTGACGACAGTCCCCCGCTCCTGAACCGGGCAAAGAAATTCGGGCGGCCCGGAGGGGCCGCCCGCTTCAGTTTTGCCGAGCCCCGCCAGCTTTCCCGCGGACGCCACGCGCTGGTCAGCCCTCGGCCGGCGCCAGACCGCGGAAGAGATAGGTCTTCGGTGCGGAATAGTCATAGTCCGGGTCGTCCCAGGCGATCATCTTGCCGGGGTTGAGCAGGCCCTTCGGATCGGCCTCCCGCTTGAAGGCGAGCTGCACCGCATCGGTCTGCTTCATGCCGCCCTCTTCGAGGGTGTAGGCGTGCGGGTTGAACACCGGGCAGCCATTGTCCTCATAGATGCGGACGATCTCGTCCAGCCGCTCGTCGGTGGTGTAGCGGATCACCGGCAGGCCGAAGCAGGTCACCCGGCCGTCGAAGCGCACGAATTCCAGATGCTCCACCACATCGTCGCCGAGGAGCGGCCGCACCCTGGCGATCGTCTCCAGCTGGGCGGGGAAGGGGAACAGGGTCTGGAGATAGGTGATGCCCGGCTCCACCCGCAGGCCGCGCAGCGTGGTGTGGTTCCACACCAGCTCGGCCACCGGCGGCAGGCCGCGCTTCTCCTCGTCGCTCGCCGCGTCGGAGCGGAAGACGAGGCGGGCGCCCTTCGCCCGCGCCGCGAAATCGGCGAAGGCGGCCATGCCGATATCGGCCACCATCACCGCCACCACCACGTCGGTGCGGGCGAGGAACTTGCGGTGGCGCAGGAAATAGTCATGGGAGAGCGGCGCGTCGATGACGCCGAGTTCCTTGACGACGATGCCATCCTGATTGCCGAGGGCATCGGCGAAGCGGGCGGCATCGAGGAAATCGTCGAAGGCGACCAGCGCGTCCACCCAGTCGAGGGCGCTGGTGAGGGGCATTTCCACCTGGGTGACGACGCCGTTGGTGCCATAGGCGTGCACCACCTTCTGGACGGATTCGCCGGTGAGCTCGATCACCCGCGGCGTCTCCTCCAGGGTCCAGACCTTCAGCCGGATGACATTGCCCGGATCGCGCAGGCCGCCCCACTTGATGGAGCCGATGCCGCCCGAGCCGCCGGCGATGAAGCCGCCGATGGTGGCCGTGCGGAAGGTGGAGGGGTGCATCCGCAGTTCCTGGCCGGTGCGGCTGCGGGTTTCCTCGTCGATGGTGGCGATGATGGCGCCGGCCTCTGCCACGACGGAGCCGCGGCCGATGGACAGCACCCGGTTGAGCCGGGTGAGATCGAGGATCACGCCGCGCGACAGGGGCATGGCCTGACCATAGTTGCCGGTGCCGCCGCCACGCACGGTGACAGGCACATCATGGGCATAGGCGGCCGCCAGAATCCGCGCGACCTCGTCCTCGCTCTCCGGCGTGACCACGAGATCGCCGGTGACGGCATCGAGCTGGCGCTTGAGGACGGGGGAGTACCAGAAGAAGTCGCGGCTCTTCTGCTTCACGATGGCCGGATTGTCTTCCACCTTCATGTCACGGATGGCATTGCGGAAGGCGGCG
>JBBSSF010000197.1:0-6835 GCA_038242345.1 Hyphomicrobiales bacterium | reverse complement strand
GATGTACAGGTCCAGGCGCGCGCCGACGTTCTCGAGCAGCCGGTCGACGGCGTCGGGGCTGAGCGGCGGCGTGCCGCCGGAGCGCAGCGCCTGCCCGGGGCCGCCGGCGAGGCCGACGCGGCCGTCGGGCACCCACACCTCGCCCGACCGTAGGATCGCCGCGGCGCCGACGAGGGGCAACTCGTGGTCCTCGAGCAGGAGCACGCGGAGCCCGTTCGGGAGCGTCACCCGGCGGACGTCGGGCAGCGCGAGCGGCGGCACCGGGCCGTGACAGCTGCGGCCGAGGTGGCCCCCGTGCCGGCTCCCGAGCCAGTGGTGACCGACGAGGCGTGAGCGGGCGGCCGTCGTCAGGCGGCCGTCATCAAAACACCCCAGTGTTGCACCAGATGGCCGGCTCCGGCCACCGAGGCCCCGATTCCCGGAATCCTTGCCATGTCCTTCAACGACAACGAAGACGACGACGCGCCCTTCGACGATGAAAGCCCGATTTCGGCCGACGTGATCGTCGAGGACGAGAACTGGCCGCCGGCCGAGGAGCTGTCCGATCTGGTCGGCGCGGCGCTGGCGGCGGCGCTCGAGGAGATCGACGACGTCTTCGAGGAGCCGGCCGAGCTGACGGTGCTGTTTGCCGACAATGCCCGGGTGCAGGAGCTGAACCGGGATTTTCTCGGCAAGGACAAGCCCACCAACGTGCTGTCCTTCCCGGCCAGTGACGAGGCCGGCGAGCCCGGTGTCGAGATGCTCGGCGACATCATCCTCGCCCGCGAGACGGTCGAGCGTGAGGCGGTCGAGCAGGACAAGCCGCTGGAAGCCCACATCGCCCATCTCATCGTCCACGGTTTCCTGCATCTCCTCGGCTACGATCACGAGGATGAGGAGGAGGCCGAGGAGATGGAGGCGCTGGAAACGCGCATTCTCGCCAATCTCGGCATTGCGGACCCTTACGCCGAGGAGGCGGATGAGGCATGATGGGTGGCGCGGGCGCGGGCCAGCCGACCGGGTCGCTGATCCGGGGCCGGACCGTCCGCGGCAGGCGGGCTTTCCGGTGATGCCGAGGCTCTCCCTATCGGCTGCCGCGGGCGCGCGGGAGCCGGCCGGGCCCGGCAGGAGGGGGCGGATGGCACCGCGCGGAACCGGTGCCGCAGCCACCCGTTTCAGCACATGATGCCAGGCGCACGACGTGCCGACCGCGCCGTGCGCCGGGTATGAGCCGTCGTCCGTGACGCGATGCAGCGGCATCGGGGCCGCCGCGGGCAGACATGCCGGAGCACCGGATGCGGGCGGACCGCAGGGTGGTCCGGAAGAGAGGCGGAGTCTCCCGGTGCCCGAGGGGCAGGGGGATCCGCAGCACGAAAGACGGGGGTCCTTCGGGGATCCCGGGCAGGACTCGTCCGGCACGGCTGACCGCCGCGCCGGGAAGGCGTGGCGGTCCCCCGATGATTGCGGGCGTGCTCCGGGAAGGAGACGCCCCGGGGGCCACCGGGTAAGGATATGGGAGACGATGACGGACGACCCTTCGAGTAGCCGCGCGGCCGTGACCGCGGGGAGGCCGGCGCCGGAGATGCGCCAGACCACCACCAGCGAACGGCCGCGGGAGAGTGCCGGGAGCCATGCCGCTCCGGCCGGCTCGGGAGGATGGCTGACGCGCCTTCGCGGCCGCGTCGGCCTCAGGGGCCAGGCGAGCCTGCGCGAGGATCTCGCGACGGCGCTCGCCGAGGAGCCTGCCCAGGGCGAGCCCGTTCCCTTCACCACCGAGGAACGCCGGCTGCTCGGCAACATTCTCCGGCTGCGCGAGGTCCGCGTCTATGACGTGATGGTGCCGCGTGCCGATATTGATGCGATCGATGCCGCCGCGCCGCTGTCGGCCGTGCTCGTGGCCTTCCACGAGGCCGGCCATTCGCGCATGCCCGTCTATCGCGAGACCCTCGATGACCCCCTCGGCATGGTCCACATCAAGGACCTGATGGCCTATATCACCGCCATCTCCATGCCGACGCCGGCCGAGACGGGCGACGACGAGACGCCGCCGGCCGATGGCCGGCCGCGGCTGGATTTCGGTCTCATCGATCTCGACCGGCCTCTGGATGCCACCGGCCTCATCCGGCCGGTGCTGTTCGTGCCGCCGTCCATGCCGGCGACCGACCTGATGGCCAAGATGCAGGCAGATCATGTCCAGATGGCCCTCGTCATCGACGAATATGGCGGTACCGACGGACTTGTCTCCCTGGAAGATCTCGTCGAGGAAGTCGTCGGCGACATCTCCGACGAGCATGACGACGAGGAGGATGACCTGCGCCTCCAGCAGGTGGGCGACGGCGTGTGGATCGCCGATGCCCGGGTGGCGATCGAGGACGTGGCGGAGACCTTCGGTCCCGATTTCACCCCCGAGGTGGTCGAGGACGAGGCCGAGACCCTCGGCGGGCTGGTCTATGCCATCGCCGGCCGGATTCCGGTGCGTGGCGAGCTGATCTCCTCGCCCGATCTCCCCGGTTTCGAGTTCGAGGTGCTGGAGGCCGATCCGCGCCGCATCCGCCGTCTGAAGATCAGCCGGCGCCGGCCCGATGGCCGCACCGCCGCCGAGCGGCGGCGTCCGCCCGTCCGGGAAAACGGTGACCCTGCGGTCACCGGCCCGGCGCGGCCCGTGGTGGAAACGGAGGCGGCGTGAGCCTCGCCTCCGGTCCGCTGCGGCCCGCCCCGGCAACGGTTCCGGGGCGAGCCTCCGGTCGTCCGGGCATTTCCGGGCGGGTGCGGGCGCTGTCGCCGCGCGGGCGCGACGGGCTTGCGCTCGCTGCCGGCCTCGTTGCCGCCCTCGGTCTCGCGCCGCTTTATTTTCTGCCCGCCCTGTGGATTGCGCTGCCGGCCCTCGTGCTGGTGCTCGATGCGGCGCCCTCCCGCCGGGCGGCCGCCCGCGCCGGCTGGCTGTTCGGCACCGGCTATTTTCTCGGTGGCCTGTGGTGGATCGGCGATGCCTTCTTCGTCGATGGCGGCTGGCTTCTGGCGGTGATGCCCGTTGCCGTGATCGGTCTCGCCGCCGGGCTCGGCCTGTTCTTCGGTCTCGGCACCCTGATCGCCCGGCTGCTGTGGAGCCCGGGGCCGGCACGCATCCTGGCCCTCGTGGCCGGGTTCGGCGTGTCGGAGGCCCTGCGCGGCCGGGTCCTGACCGGCTTTCCCTGGAATGGCTTCGGCCAGATGATGGCCGGAACGCCGCTGCTCATGCAGCCCGCCGCCCTCGTCGGCGCGGAAGGGCTGGGGCTGGTCGTGGGGCTGGCCGGTGCCCTGCCGGCAGCCTTTCTCGGCACCGATCGGCGCGGCGCCCGGCTCCTTGCGGCGGCCTTGGTGGCGCTGGTGGCCGGCTGCCTCGGCTATGGCGCGCTGCGGCTCGCCGGTCCCGGCCCGGAGCCGGTGCCCGGGCTGGTGCTGCGCCTGGTCCAGCCCTCGGTTCCCCAGGAGACCAAATGGCAGCTCGCCTCCCGGGATGCCATCTTTGACAGCCTGGTCGCCCTCAGCAGCGGTCCCGTCACCACGGCCGACCCCGATGCGCGGCTGCTGGTGATCTGGCCCGAATCATCGGTGCCATTTCTCCTTCAGGATGCACCGGTGGCCCGCGAAGTGGTTGCCGATGCCCTGCCGGCCAATGCCGCTCTGCTGGCGGGCGCCGTCCGGCGGGGAATGACACCCGAGGAAGAGGGACGTTATTTCAACGCGCTGCTTTATATGGACCGGCGCGGAACGCTCTCCAATGTCTATGACAAGTTGCATCTCGTCCCGTTCGGAGAGTATGTTCCCTTCGAGGACCTGCTCAGCCGGATCGGCATTGATCCGCTCGCGGTGCTTCCGGGCGGCTTCAGTGCCGGGTCGGGAGCACGCCGTCTGGTGGTGCCGGGCGTGCCGGAGGGCATTCCGCTCATCTGCTATGAGGCGATCTTTCCGGGGGTCGGCAGTGACGCTTTCCTGGCGCGACCGGGGCCGGCGGCTGGCCGGGCAGGCTGGATCCTGAATGTCACCAATGATGCCTGGTTTGGTCGAACGCCCGGGCCAGTGCAGCATTTCGCGCAGGCCCGGCTGCGGGCCGTGGAAGAAGGAGTGCCGCTCGTCCGTGTCGGCAACACCGGCGTGACGGCCGTGGTGGACGGGTTCGGGCGGATCGAGGCGAGCCTTCCGCTTGGGGTCGTGGGGCGGCTCGATGCAACCCTGCCGGAGCCGGCGCCGGTTCCGCTGTTCGCCCGATCCGGCGTGCTGCCCCTCGCGGGGATGGTTGTGCTGTGCGGGGCCGGGGCGTGGAATGCCCGCCGGAGGTGGCTCCGTATACAATTTGCGTCTCCCGATTGACTTCGGGCTTCATCCAAACGCATTATCCGATGCGTTCTGGAGGCCTTCCGTGAACTCGGTTGGGTTGCAGGACAGGCCTTCCGGGAGGGGGAGCGGGGTTCGGGGCCTCGCGGGCGGTTGGCCGACTTCCACTGTTGATGCGTTGGCCGGTCCAGAAACTGGGCCGGATCAAGACAGGAAATCGCACTTCATGCCGAGCAAGAAATCCCCCAATCCGATCGACACACACGTTGGCGGCCGTGTCCGGATGCGCCGTATGATGCTGGGAATGAGCCAGGAAAAACTTGGCGAAAGCCTTGGCATCACCTTCCAGCAGATCCAGAAGTATGAGAAGGGCACGAACCGGATCGGTGCCAGCCGGTTGCAGCATATCGCGACCGTGCTCCAGGTCCCGGTTGCCTATTTCTTCGAGGACGCCCCGGGTACCCCCCAGGAAGCCGCGGGCTTTGCCGAGGCGGGCTCGGCGTCCTATGTCACCGATTTCCTCACCTCGACCGAGGGTCTCGCGCTCACCAAGGCCTTTGTCCGAATCAAGGACAACAAGGTCCGCCGTCGCGTGATCGATCTGGTCGAATCCCTGGCGACCGAAGCCCCCTGATTTCCGGCTGATCCGGATGGATCGGACCGGTCGCCAGGTGCCCCCCGCCTGGCCCCCGGTGCCGAAATCCTGTGATCCCGGATCCGGCCGAGCATTTTTTGCCGTGCGCTGATGCCCCGCCCCTCCCTCCTCCTCCGGGGGCGGTGGCATCGGTCCGGCGGCGCATGCCAGCACCGGCGTCCTCCCGCCCGGGTGCCCGTTCCTGTCGGGCCTGCATCCCGTCCGCATCAGTATCGCGGGAAATGGCTTTTCCCGCATCGGCGGTCGTGCGCCCGGTCCGGCCTGCCATGCGGGGCGAAGGCCGGGCGCATTTTCTCCGGCCCGCTGGTCACGGGAACAACGGGCCCCCGGGGGATATAAGGATCCCTTTATGCCTGCCTTGCGCGGGGTGTCCGGTTGGTGCTACGTGAAATCCCGATCGCCGACCATCAGGCGCGCATTGGAGGGAGTGGCGGAGTGTCCCGCACGAACTATCTGTTCACCAGCGAGTCGGTTTCCGAAGGTCATCCGGACAAGGTCTGCGATCGCATCTCCGACACGGTCGTTGACGCCTATCTGGCGGCGGCGCCCGAGGCCCGCGTTGCCTGCGAAACGCTCGCCACCACCAACCGCGTCGTGATCGCCGGCGAAGTGCGTGGGCCCGAGACCCTGACGCCGGATTATCTTGCCCATCTGACCCGGATGGCGATCCGCGACATCGGTTACGAGCAGGACGGCTTCCACTGGAAGACCGCCGACATCGCCATCCATCTCCATGCCCAGTCGGTCGACATCGCCCAGGGCGTGGACGCGGCCGGCAACAAGGACGAGGGCGCGGGCGATCAGGGCATCATGTTCGGCTATGCCTGCCGCGAGACGCCCGACCTGATGCCGGCGCCGATCTATTATGCCCACAAGATCCTGCGCATCCTGGCGGACGCCCGCAAGTCCGGCGACGAGCCGCGGCTTGGCCCCGACGCCAAGAGCCAGGTGACTGTCGCCTACGAGAACGGCAAGCCCGTGCGGGCCGCCCAGATCGTGCTGTCGACCCAGCATCTGGACCCGGAGCTCTCGTCGGCCGACGTGCGCGCCATGGTCGAGCCCTATATCGTCACGGCCCTGCCGGACGGCTGGGTGACGAAGGACACCATCTGGCACGTCAACCCGACCGGCAAGTTCGTGATCGGCGGTCCGGACGGCGACTGTGGCCTGACCGGCCGCAAGATCATCGTCGACACCTATGGCGGTGCCGCGCCCCATGGCGGCGGCGCCTTCTCGGGCAAGGACCCGACCAAGGTGGACCGCTCGGCGGCCTATGCCGCGCGCTATCTGGCGAAGAATGTGGTGGCGGCCGAGCTCGCCGAGCGCTGCACCATCCAGGTGGCCTATGCCATCGGCGTGGCCAAGCCGCTGGCGGTCTATGTCGATCTGCACGGCACCGGCCAGGTGTCCGAGGCGGCGCTGGAGAAGGTGCTGCCGGAGATCATGGACCTGTCGCCCCGCGGCATCCGCCAGCATCTGGGCCTCAACCGGCCGATCTATGCCCGCACCTCCGCCTATGGCCATTTTGGCCGCACGCCGGAGGCCGATGGCGGCTTCTCCTGGGAGAAGATCGACCTCGTCGGCACGATCCGCGGCGCGCTCTGAGCGCGCCTGCGGGCCCCGCGCCGGCCCGTTCCCCTGCGACCGGTGGCGCGGCCCCCGTTCGGGGCCGCGCGGCGTTTCGGCTGGCCGCTTTCCGCCCGGTTCGCGGCGAGGGGGCGGCCACCGGACTGGAGCCGGACCGATGACCTCAGACGAGCTTCCGCCCGATGTTCCCCCGCAGGAGGGCGCGGTGGTGCGCGGCGCCTTCTATGGCCGCCGCCATGGCAAGACCCTGCGCGCCCAGCGCGCCGCCACCGTGGAAAGCCGCCTGCCGGGTCTGGCCCT
>JBBSSF010000196.1:0-6859 GCA_038242345.1 Hyphomicrobiales bacterium | reverse complement strand
CCAGCGCGCGCTGCGCCGCGGCCGGATGGAGATCGACGACCGGATCGACCTGCACGGCCTCACCCAGGAGGCGGCCCATCAGCGCCTGATCGGCTTCCTGATGGAGGCTCACCGGCGCCGGCTGTCGGTGGTGCTGGTCATCACCGGCAAGGGCGATGGCAGCTGGGATGGCCGGGGCGTGCTGAAACGGGTGGTGCCGGGCTGGCTCAAGGTGCCGCCGGTGGCCGGGCTGGTGGTCGGCTTCGCCGAGGCCCACGCCTTCCATGGCGGTGCCGGCGCGCTCTATGTCCGCCTGCGCCGGAAGCGGCCCTGAGCGGGCTCCCCGACGGGAGCAGTCCGCGCGCGGCCCTCCGTTGCGCCCGGGGAGGATCCGCGGGGCCTTTCGGGTGCGCTCAGCCCCGGCCCGGGTGGCCTGTGCGTCTGGCAGCAGTACGGGAGCCGGATCGGCCGGTATTCCGGACCGACATTGAGGATGCGGGGGAGGGGACATGCTCGATCCGGACGAAATCGAACGCTACCGGCGCCATCTGGTGCTGCGCGAGGTGGGCGGCCCGGGACAGCAGAAGCTGAAGGCCGCCCGGGTGCTGATCGTCGGCGCCGGCGGCCTCGGCTCGCCGGTGGCCCTCTATCTGGCCGCCGCCGGTGTCGGGCACATCGTTCTGGTCGATGACGACCGCGTGGCCCTCTCCAATCTCCAGCGCCAGATCCTGCACGGAACGGCGGATGTCGGCCGGCCCAAGGTGGAGAGCGGCGCCGACGCGCTTGCTCGTCTCAACCCCCATGTCCGGGTGGAGGCGGTCGCCGGGCGGCTGACGGCGGACAATGCCGCGGCGCTTCTGGCCGGCGTCGATGTGGTGGTGGAGGGCACCGACGGCTTTGCCGTGCGCGCGCTTCTGGCCGAGGCGGCGGAGGTGGCCCGGGTTCCGCTGGTGACGGCGGCCGTCGGCCGCTTCGACGGATCGGTGACGACCCTCGTGCCGTGGGAGACTGACGGCGAGGGGCGGGCAAATCCGCGCTTTGCCGATCTCTTCCCCCGGGCGCCGCGGCCGGGCCTCCTGCCCGCCTGTGCCGAGACCGGCGTTCTCGGGGCGATCACCGGGGTGATCGGCACCCTTCAGGCGGCCGAGGTGCTGAAGCTCCTTCTCGGCATCGGCCAGCCGCTCGTCGGCCGGCTGCTGCTGGTCGACCTGCTCGACATGCGCTTCGAGACGATCGCCTATCGCCGGCGCTGATACCAAAGATCCTTGAAAAGGGCTCTTTGGTATTCCGATGCGGATTTCTCATGCCATTGGCGCATATGAGAAATCCGCTGTCCTTCAGGCGCGCGGTGCGGTCAGCACTTCGTGCGTCTGGTATGAGACACGGAGTCAGAAATATGCGGCCGAAGGGGAGCGCCGGAAAGATCCGCTGCGCCGCCCGTCCGGCTGTCAAGACGGTGTGAAACTCCCGGAGGCCGAATCTGTCCGATCAGCGTCGGAGCGGGCGCGAATCGGCGGATGCCTGTCCCGGTCGGGCGGAAGGCCCCGCAGCGGACGGTGAGCACGACGGGCGGACAGCCCTGTCCCCATCGCCGGCCAAGGAAAACCGGCCGCCCCTCACGGGGACGACCGGTCCGGTCGGTCCGTCAGTGCCCGCGCCGGGCGGGCAGCCGGTATCAGAAGGGCAGGGGCAGGGGAATGCCCGGGCCGACCGCGCCATGCCAGCCGTCGACCCAGCCATCGGGAACGGAGTTCATGGCGTCAGCGGCCAGCGGCCCGGTGACGGAATTGAGATAGGTCGGGGCGCCCGGCACCGGCGGGCGCGAGGGCAGCACGCCGGGGGTGTCGAGATTGACGCCCGGGAGCGAGGAGTTGCTCGCCGGCGGCGGCGTGATGGTAATCACGGTCTGGGAATCCGGCGCCGCCTTGCCCGTCTGGGCCAGCGCACCGGAGGCCGCAAGACCAGCCCCGACCGCAAGCACGAGCCCGAGGCCCTGCACGACTGTCCGGGGGCGCCGGCCGGCCATGAACCCGCTCTTCATCGCGAATACTCCCACACCGCGTCACAGATTGCCGCCGGGCCGCTGGCGATCGGCATCCGGGGCCTCTCAAGTTCCGGATTCGCCGGCCGTCCGGGCGGAGACGATCGACCGGCACAGTGTGGGCGAGAGCCCGGACAAGGCAAGTCCAAACATGGTCACGGCGCCCCGGGAAGGGGGCGCCGTGCCCGAATCGCCACGCTTTTTCGCCATATTCGGTCCGGCGGACGTCAGACGCCCGCCGGATCCGGGCGCTGTCAGGCCGAAGCCAGCGCGATCGACAGGTTGTCGGAGATCTTGTCGAGGAAGCCGGTGGTCGACAGCCACTTCTGGTCGGCGCCGACGAGGAGGGCGAGGTCCTTCGTCATGTAGCCGGCCTCGACGGTGTCGACGCAGACCTTTTCCAGGGTCTCGGCGAACTTGGCCAGCTCGGCATTGTCGTCGAGCTTGGCGCGGTGGGAGAGACCGCGGGTCCAGGCGAAGATGGAGGCGATCGAGTTGGTCGACGTCTCCTTGCCCTTCTGGTGCTCGCGATAGTGGCGCGTCACCGTGCCGTGAGCGGCTTCGGCCTCGACGGTCTTGCCGTCCGGCGTCATCAGCACCGAGGTCATCAGGCCGAGCGACCCGAAGCCCTGCGCCACGATGTCGGACTGCACGTCGCCGTCATAGTTCTTGCACGCCCAGACATAGCCGCCGGACCACTTCAGGGCCGAGGCAACCATGTCGTCGATCAGCCGGTGCTCGTAGGTGATCTTGCGCTTCTCGAACTCGGCCTTGAATTCGGTGTCGTAGATCTCCTGGAAGATATCCTTGAAGCGGCCGTCATAGGCCTTCAGGATGGTGTTCTTCGTGGAGAGATAGACCGGATAGTTGCGCATCAGGCCGTAGTTGAGCGAGGCGCGGGCGAAGTCCTTGATCGACTCGTCAAGGTTGTACATCGCCATGGCAACGCCGGCGCCCGGGAAGGAATAGACTTCCTTCTCGATCTTGGTGCCGTCCTCGCCGACGAAGGAGATCGTCAGCTTGCCCTTGCCGGGCACCTTGAAGTCGGTGGCGCGGTACTGGTCGCCGAAGGCATGACGGCCGACGACGATCGGCTGGGTCCAGCCCGGAACGAGGCGCGGCACGTTCTTGCAGATGATCGGCTCGCGGAAGATCACGCCGCCCAGGATGTTGCGGATGGTGCCGTTCGGCGACTTCCACATCTCCTTGAGGTTGAACTCCTGCACGCGGGCCTCGTCCGGCGTGATGGTGGCGCACTTCACGCCCACGCCCACCCGCTTGATGGCCTCGGCGGCCTCGACGGTCACCTTGTCGCCGGTGGCGTCGCGGTTCTCGACGGAGAGGTCATAATATTCCAGCGGGATGTCGAGATAGGGGTGGATCAGCTTGTCCTTGATGTAGGCCCAGATGATCCGGGTCATCTCGTCGCCGTCGAGCTCCACGACCGGATTCGCTACCTTGATCTTCGCCATCGGAATTCTCGACCTCGCGTCAGGAACAGAAGAGAACAGGTTGTAGATGAGAACGATTGAAATCGGCGCGGCACGCCCCCGCGCGCCCGGCGGGCCTTGTAGCACCATGGCAATTTGAGGGTAAAGACGGATGCGTGTCCGTCTTCCGTCAGCGACCCGATGCCTCATCGTCTGCCGGACCGGAAGGTCCGCGTCTTTGCGGCGGCAGGATGTGCCCCGGCGCCGGGCGCGAAAAGGCCGACAAAGGACGGAGACGCGAAAAGAACCCATGCGTGCGATCGGGCGGACCGGACGGGCCGGTCCTGGCGCCTGCGGCGGGGGAGGGGCTGTCGCGGCAGGTTCATGCCCGGTTGCTAAGGGCTCGGCGCGTTCCCGGCCGGGCGTGCGCCCGGTCCCCAACCGGAGCCCCGCCCCATGCGCATGTCCGTTCCCCTGGTCCTGAGCGCCGCCCTCCTGCTGGCCTCGGCCGCCGGCGCCCAGGAAACCCGTCCCGCCGCCGAGACGCTGCGGCGTCTCGATGTGGCCGAGGCCCGTCAGGCCGTCGCCGTCAGCGACACCGCCTTCTATGCCATCGACAACCGCACCATCGTGAAGCTCGACCGCAAGACCGGTCAGGTGCTGGCGAAGTGGGAGGGCCCCAAGGGCGGCCCGATTCTCCACCTCGACAGCGGCGTCGTCCATGACGGCAAGCTCTACACCGCCCATTCCAACTATCCGGACTGGCCGATGACCTCGTCCATCGAGGTGTGGGATGCCGACACGCTGAAGCATCTGGAGAGCCATTCCCTCGGCATCGACCGCGGCTCCTTCACCTGGCTCGACCGGGATGCCGAGGGTCGCTGGTGGGGGGCGTTTGCCAATTATAACCGGGTGTTCGACAAGAGCCCGCTCGCCTATGGCAACAAGTACACCACCCAGATCGTCCGCTTCGACGCCAACTGGCAGGTGGCGGAGGCGTGGGTCTATCCGGATGCGCTGGTCGCCAGGTTCGGCGACATGAGCAATTCCGGCGGCGCCTTCGGGCCCGATGGCCGGCTCTACATCACCGGCCACGACAATGGCGAACTCTATGTCGTCGCCCCGCCGGAGATGGGCTCGGTGATGGTGTGGCAGGAGACCATCCCGATCGAGATCGGCGGTCAGGGCTTCGCCTTCGATCCGGTCGAGAAGGGCGTCGTCTGGGGGCTCATCCGCAACAAGTCCGGCGGGTCGAGCACGGTGACGGTGAGCCGTCTGCCCGAGACGAAGTGAGACCAAAGATCCTTGAAATGGACTCTTTGGTATTCCGGTTCAGATTTCCCATGTCCTTGGGGCATATGAGAAATCTGATGTTCTTCAGGCGCTAAGGTGCGGTCAGCACTTGCGTGCCTGGTATGAGATCCTGCGGCCACAAAAAAGGGGGGCGGTGAGGCCCCCCCCTTGTCGTGTCCGGTCGTGCTGTCGCCCGGGATCAGTGGGCGGGGCGGGTGGTGAGCTTTTCGCCCGGCACCCGTTCGGCCTTCAGGAGCCACAGCCCGGTGCAGAAGCCGACGGCGGAGAGGGCGAGGATGTAGTGGGCTGGCGCCAGCTTGTCGAGCTGGAGCATCAGCGTCACGAACATCGGCGTCAGGCCGCCGAAGATGGCGTAGGAGACATTGTAGGAGAAGGAGATGCCGGAGAAGCGGATCGCCGGCGGGAAGGCCTTCACCATCACGAAGGGCACGCCGCCGATGACGCCGACCACGAAGCCGGTGATGCCATAGAGCGGGAACAGCAGTTCCGGCGCGGTGTGCAGCGTCGTGTAGAACAGGAAGGTGGTGACCGCCAGAAGCAGGCTGCCGACGATGAAGAAGCGGCCGCTGCCCACCTTGTCGATGATGAGCCCCGACAGGATGCAGCCCGCCGAGAGAAACAGGGTGGCGATGCTGTTGGCCTCAAGGGCGGTCTTGGCATCGAAGCCGTAGAGGGTCTGCAGGAAGGTCGGGGTCATCAGGATGACCGTGACGATCGAGGCCGACAGCATCCAGGTGAGCAGGATCGACACCACGACCGCCGGGCGATGGTCGCGGATGACGGTCTTCAGCGGCAGTTCCTCGGCCAGCGCCTTCTTGGCCTCCATCTCCTTGAAGATGGGGGTCTCCTCCAGGAAGCGGCGCAGATAGACCGAGATCAGGCCGAACACGCCGCCGATGAGGAAGGGGATGCGCCAGGCCCAGTCGAGGATTTCCGCCTTGGTGTAGGCGGTGGTGAGCGCCGTCGCGATCAGCGAGCCGATCAGGATGCCGGCGGTCAGGCCGCAGGTGAGGATGCCGGTGGCATAGCCGATGCGCTTGGCCGGCACGTGCTCGGCCACGAACACCCACGCCCCGGGCACCTCGCCGCCGATGGCCGCGCCCTGGATGATGCGCATGAGCAGCAGCAGGAGCGGGGCGGCCAGGCCGATGGAAGTATGCGTCGGCAGCAGGCCGATGCCGAGGGTGGACAGCGCCATCATCAGGATCGACAGCGTGAACATGCGCTTGCGGCCGATGAGGTCGCCGAAATGGGCCATCAGGATGCCGCCCAGCGGACGGGCGAGATAGCCGGCGGCGAACACGCCGAACACCTGCACCTGACGCATCCACTCCGGCAGCTCCGGCGGGAAGAACAGGGCACCGAGCGTCGTCACGAAGAAGACGAAAATGACGAAATCGTAGAATTCGAGCGCGCCGCCAAGCGCGGAAAGCGCAAGCGTGCGGTAATCCTGTCGCGTGAGGGGTCGGACGCCGGGTGCTGAGCCCTGGTCCGGGCGGGCGGCTGCGGAATCGCGCGTGGACATCTGGAATACCGGAAGGGGCGCCATACGGCGCGCCTTGGTGCCGTCCCGGCCCGACAAGCCGTGCGACCGGAGGCCGGCAGGCCGGATCCGGGCGGGCGTCAGGGAGCGGAACGTGCCCCGCTTGCGGTCCGGGGGAGGCCGGCCCGGGCAGGGGCATCGGGGGAACTGGACGGCCGCGTCGGCCTCCGGCGACGGCAGCCGCCGGCTCTCCCGAGGCGGGGAGGGGCGTGCGTGCGGGAGGGAGTTGGCCATCCGGCGACGGGGCCCGGAGGGCGCGCGGGGGATCCCTGGGAACGCGCGCGACCGGCCGGGGTGCGTCTCGTGCGCCTTTCGGGCCGGCCGGTCAAGGGGAAATGGGCCGTTCCAGCCGGATTCGATTGCATTGGGCCGTGCCGCGGCTATAGTCCGCGCGCTTCGTGAGGGGTGAAGTCGGCCACGCCGCCGGTTCTGCCCGTCCATCCGGACCGACGATTCGAGGAACCTTTCATGTTCGTGACCCCGGCCTTCGCGCAGGCGGCGGGTGGTGCTACCGACACCACCAGCATGCTGATGCAGTTCGTGCCGTTCGTG
>JBBSSF010000195.1:0-6860 GCA_038242345.1 Hyphomicrobiales bacterium | reverse complement strand
TCTTCGGGATGGAGAGCCCGCCGGTGGCGATCACCACCCGGCCGGCGTCCACCATGCGGCCGTCGCTGAAGGTCAGGCGGAACGGGCCGGGCCCGGAAATGTCGGTGACGGAGACGCCGAAGCGGAAGGCGACATGGCCGGCCGCGCATTCGTCCATCAGCATCTGGAGGATGTCGCGGGCCGAGCGGTCGCAGAACAGCTGCCCGAGGGTCTTCTCGTGATAGGGGATGCGATGGCGCTCGACCAGGGCGCGGAAATCCCGGGCGCCATAGCGGCCGAGGGCCGACTTGGCGAAATGCCGGTTGGCAGAGAGGAAACGGTCCGGGGCCGTCTCCACATTGGTGAAGTTGCAGCGCCCGCCGCCGGAGATCAGGATCTTGGCGCCGGGGCCCGCGGCATGGTCGACGACCAGCACCCGCCGGCCACGCTGCCCCGCGACGCCGGCGCACATCAGCCCGGCCGCCCCGGCCCCCACCACCACCGCATCGACCCGTTCCGTCATCCGCCGACATTCTCCCGGCCGGCGCGCTCCTGTCCGGCAGATGGCGGGTAGCACGGGAGCGGGATTGGCGCGAGTCCGGCCTTTCCGGCGGGTTCCGTCACGGTGCGGCGGCTTCGTCATTGCGCCGGCGGCGCGGGCGTCCGATATAGACGGGGCCCGGCCTTCCCCGACCGGACCTGTCGATCCGGCCGGCGCGTTCCCCCCGAAGCGTTCCGACGCGCCCCCGGACACCGAAGGAGACGCCATGCCCGGCCCGAGACCTTCCGCCCCGCCTGCCTGTCCGGGCCGTCGACGACCCCTGCCCTGCCCTGAGGCAGCCCTGTCCGGGTCCGCGACCGGGAGCGACGGGCGCGGGGTGTATCGGCGGGTATGACGGGGATTCATCTTTTCGTGGCCGGCATCATGTTCGGTCTGGCGGCATCGGCTCCGGTGGGGCCGGTCAACATCATGGTGATCCAGCGGGTGGCCCGCTGCGGCTTCCGCACCGGCTTCGTCGCCAGTCTCGGCGCGACCCTGGCGGACCTCACCTATGCCACCGTCGCGGCCCTCGGGCTGACGGTGGTCTCGGAATTCATTGCCGGCCACGAGGCCACGCTGCAGCTGGCCGGTGGTCTCGTCCTGGTGCTGTTCGGCGTCCTGATCTTCCGGGCCCGGCCCTTTGCGGCTCCGGTCGATGGCCGTCCGCCCCGCCGGCCGGGCATGCTGGCCGGCTTCGGGGCGTGCTTTGCCTGCACCATCCTCAACCCCGGTTCGGCGATCGGCTTCCTGGCGCTCATGGGCGGCCTTGGCGAACCGGGCAGCGTTCCCCTGGACCCGGATCACGGTCCGCTTCCGCTGCTGGCCGGGGTTCTGGCCGGGGCGCTCCTGTGGTGGACGGCGCTTTCCGGGCTCGTCGCGCTCAACCGGGATCGCCTCACGCCGAAGCGCATGGGCTGGATCAACCGCGGGGCCGGCGTGGCACTGATGCTACTCGGTGCCGCAGCTCTGGCCCGCATGGGGCTATATCTGCGTTGACGCGACGCGAGTGCCACTTGTCGACCCGTCCTTCTGCCCGCTAAGGAGGGCGGGATCCATGGAGAGAAGTCCCGTCCCATGACTGTCGAAACCACATTCTACCGTCCGCCGGCCCCGCCCCGCCGGTCCGAGGCGATGACCTTTGCCCGTCTCCTCCTCAACCGTCGCCGGGACCTGCTCTCCCTCCTGCCGGACAGCGCCTACCAGGTGCTGATGTCCAAGGCGCCTGCCACCAAGCAGCCGGTCTGGATCGTCAACCATCCGAAGACGGTGCACGAGATCCTGGTGAGCCGGGATGCCTTCTATCGCAAGAGCGACCTGCTGGCCGATGGCCTGCGGCCGCTGCTGCGCGAGGGCATGCTGATTTCCGATGGCAGCACCTGGGCGCGCCAGCACACCCTGGTGGCCGCAGCCTTCGGCCGGCAGCGGCTGCCTGCCACCCTCGCCCGCCTGGCGATCGCCATCGAGGAGATGGTGACCGAGCTGAAGGAGATGGCGCCCGGCACCGAGGTCGATCTCGGGGCACTGGCCAGCCGGCTCTCGGCGGATGCCCTCTATCGCGCCATCTTCGCCCGTCGCCCGAGCGCGCCGGACGGACGGCGCCTGCTGGATGCCCTTGCCGGCGTCGAGCAGCACATTGCCCGTCTCGATCTGGTGCAGATCTTCACCCGCGGATCCGGCACGGCCACCGAGGCCGATGCGGCGACCCGGGAGATGGCCACGCGCCTGCGCGACGAGATCGGCCGCCATGTCGATTTCCGCATCCGCTCCGGCGCCGTCGAGGGCAACGACATCCTGGGTGCGCTGCTGACGGCGCGCCTGGAAGGCGTGCCCGAGGGCGGTGGCCGCGGCGGTCTCGACCGCGGCGAGGTGATCGACCAGATCGCCACCTTCTTCATCGCCGGCCACGACACGCTGGCGGGCATGCTGATGTGGGCCCTGTTCCTCCTCGGCCAGCAGCCGGATATCGCCGACCGGATCGGGGCCGAAGGCCGCAAGGCCGGCGGCGAGAAGCCGCTCGGCGGGTCGGCCGTCAGCGGCCTCACCTACAGCCGGCAGGTGCTGAAGGAGGTGCTGCGGCTCTATCCGCCGACGCCCTTCATCACCCGCACGGCGATCGAGCCCCACCAGATCCGCAAATATGACATCTCGCCCGGCGATCTGGTCGTCATCTCGCCGTGGCTGATCCACCGGCACAATCAGTTCTGGACCGATCCGGACGCCTTCAATCCGGACCGGTTCGCGCCGGAGTTCGAGAGCAAGCACAAGCCCGGGATCTTCATGCCCTTCGGCGTCGGCCCCCGGGCCTGCATCGGCGGGGCGCTGTCCCAGTTCGCCGGCGTGCTCGCGATTGCCTCCGTCAGCCGGTTCTTCCGCTTCGAGGTGCTCGATCCGGGGTCCGTCATGCCGGTGTGCCGCATGGCGATCGCCTCGGAGCAGCCGATCCGGGCCCGCATCCGTCGGGTCTGAGACCCGCACGGGCGATCCCGCCACCCGGACCGGATGTCCTCCGGGTCCTGTCCGTCTTCTCCCGGTCCGTCCAGTCCCCTCAAGGGGTGTGCGGACCGGTCCATTCCGGGAGATGCCCGCGCGATGCCTTCGGTCACGCCCCTGCCGTTCCGCCCCCCGAGCGTTCTCTGGGCGCTGTTCGGCTTCGACGGACGGATCAGCCGGGAAGTCTTCTGGCTCGGCTTCGGCCTGATCTACAGTGCCGGTGACGTGATCCTGTCGGCCCTCCTGCCGCGGGTCGTCACGCCGGACACCCTGTCGGAGCTTGCCGGCAGCCAGCTCGGTCTCCTCCTCGTGGTGCTGGCGGCGGCGGTGTGGATGCAGTTCGCCCTCGTCGCCAAGCGGCTGCACGATGCCGGCTGGTCGGGCTCCTTCGCCATCGTCATGGCGGCGCCGCTGCTGAACCTTCTCGCCATGCTGGTCGTCGGCCTGCTGCCGGGAGAGGCCGGGGCGAACCGCTTCGGCGTCGGCCCGAACCAGCGCGGCCGCCGCCGCTGACCGTGTCCCAGCCTCCCGGCGCCTGTGTTGCGGCCGATCCGGTATCCGTCATGTCCGAGCCTCTCTCCGCCTCCCTCGATCCCGTTCCCTTCGCCCGCGATCTCATCCGCTGCCCGAGCGTCACGCCGGCCGAAGGCGGTGCCCTCGGGCTCCTGGGCGACCGGCTGGCCGGCCTCGGCTTTGCCGCCCATCGGGTCTCCTTCAGCGAACCGGGCACGCCGGACATCGACAATCTCCATGCCCGGATCGGCAGCGCGGGGCCGCATCTGGTGTTTGCCGGCCATACCGATGTCGTGCCGCCCGGCGATGCCGCGCGCTGGCGCCATGATCCCTTTTCCGGCGAGATCGAGCAGGGCGAGCTGTTCGGCCGTGGCGCCTCGGACATGAAGGGCGCGATTGCCGCCTTTGCCGGCGCGGTCGCCCGCTTCCTCGCCCGGCGCGGCCCGGAGTTCGGCGGCTCCATCTCCTTCCTCATCACCGGTGACGAGGAAGGCCCGTCGATCAACGGCACCGTGAAGCTGCTCGACTGGTGTGCCGCCCGCGGCGAGCATTTCGATGCCGCCATCGTCGGCGAGCCGACCAATCCCGACGTTCTCGGCGAGATGGTCAAGGTCGGCCGGCGCGGCTCCTTCTCCGGCCTGGTGACCGTGGAGGGCCGGCAGGGCCATGTCGCCTATCCCCACCGGGCCGACAATCCGATCCCGCATCTGCTGCGGCTGGCGCGCGCCCTCGTCGAGCCGCCGCTGGATGCCGGATCGTCCCATTTCCAGCCGTCGAACCTGGAGCTGACCTCCCTCGACGTCGGCAACCCCACGACCAATGTCATCCCGGCGACGGCCAGCCTGCGCTTCAATGTCCGCTTCAACGACCTGTGGACCGTTGCCGGGCTGGAGGCGGAGATCCGCCAGCGCCTCGCCGAGGCCGATCCGGCCGCCCGCTGGAGCCTGGAGACGATCGGCCGGCCGAGCGACTCGTTCCTCACCCGCGACGATGCCCTGATCGGCACCCTCAACAGCGCCATCCGCGCGGTGACCGGCCGGCTGCCCGAGCTGTCCACCTCGGGCGGCACGTCGGATGCCCGCTTCATCAAGAATTTCTGCCCGGTGGTGGAATTCGGCCTGGTGGGCGCCACCATGCACCAGATCGACGAACGGGTGCCGGTGGCCGACATCGAGCGCCTCGCGGCGATCTACGAGGCCTTCCTCGACCTCTATTTCCCGGCCTGACCCGGCCGGTCGCCCGGTCCCGGATTCCGCCAGCCGGGGCCCGCCACAGGAGACCCGACCCCAATGGCACTGCCAGACGACAGCGTCCACGCGATCCGGGCCGCCTGGGATCTCTTTCTCGTCCGGCCCGGTGCGCTCGGGCGCTTTGACCTGACGGTCTTGGGATTCTGGCGATCCTTTGCCGGATTTCTATTCTGTTTGCCGGCTAATTTCCTGCTGATGGCCGCCGATCGCCGCATTGCGGCCGACTCCGGTGTCGAAACCGGATCGCTCAGTGATGGCGCCTGGCTCCAGCTTCTGGACATGGGGCTGGAGTGGACGGTGTTTCCGCTGCTGCTGGCGCTGATCGCCCGGCCGCTGGGGCTCGCCCGCGGCTTCGTGCCGTTCATCATCGTGCGCAACTGGGCGGCGGTGATCCTCTCCGCCCTGTCGGCGCTGTCGGTGCTGCCTTTCCTGGCGGGGCTGGTCGGGATCGACATCACCCTCGTCCTGAACGTGCTCACGCTGGGGATCTCGCTCCAGTTCACCTACCGCATCGCCCGCATGACCCTGGGCGTGCCCGCCTTCACGGCGATCGGGCTGGTGGTGCTGGATCTGGTGATCTCCCTGATGATCGACATCGGCGTCGCCACTCTCGCTGCCCTGTGAGACCAAAGATCCTCGAAGAGGACTCTTTGGCATTCTGATGCAGATTTCTCATGTCCTTGGGGCATATGAGAAATCTTCTGCCCTTCAGGCGCTGGGGTGCGGTCGGCACTTGCGTGCCTGGCATGAGACCAGAGAGTCCTTTTCAGGGACCCGTGCCATGAGCGGCGGGCGCGGCGTCAGGCCGGCGGCGGATCATTGTGGAGCTGGCGGGCGGACGGCACGGCCAGACGGACACTCAGCGCGACGGGCTCGGGCGCCAGGCAGATCCGGTCCCGGCCGGAGGTCTTGGCGAGATAGAGCGCGTCGTCGGCCTCCTTCATGAGGGCGGTCAGGGTTCCGCTGGCCGGGGCCCGGGTGGCCACGCCGATCGACACCGTGCCGTTGACCGGGAGGCCATCCACCTCCCGAAGCGCCTGCCGGATCCGGTCATGCAGGCGCCGGGTGATGGCGTGCACGCATTCCCCCGGACAGTCGGCCAGCAGGACGCAGAATTCCTCCCCGCCGATGCGGCCGGCGATATCGCGGCGGCGCAGGACATGGGTGAGGGTGGTGGCGAAGGTCTGCAGCACCGCATCCCCGCCGGCATGGCCGAAGCGGTCATTGATGGTCTTGAAGCGATCGAGGTCCAGCATCAGGAGCGCCACCGGGCGGCGTGCCGCGGCGTTCTCGCCGAGCACGCGGCGTCCGGAGTCCAGAAAGGCACCGCGGCCGAGCAGCCCGGTGAGGGCATCCGTCGAGGCTTCGCGGTCGTGCACCAGATAGAGGGTGGTGAGGTTCCAGACCACGGTGACGGCGAGGGCGCTGATGCGGATCAGGCTGCCGCTGGCATCGGTGACCGGATCGCCCGCCCCGAACAGGCCGAGAGCGGAGGCCGCAGCCCGGCCGGCATAGAGCAGGCCGAACGCTGTCGCGGTTGCCGCGCAGATGAGGCGGACACCGAAGGTCTGCGGGCTCGGCAGCCGCAGGATCGCCCGGCTCGCCAGCCCGAGATAGAGAACGATCGGAATGGTGGTGACGAACAGCCGCGCGAGCGCGCCGCCACCAAGAAAAGGGATGAGCAGGAAGGCCACGACCAGGGCCACCGGACCGGCCAGCACCTGCCAGGCGGGCATCCGCCTCCCCGCGAAGCGCTCGGCTCCGGCGGCCATCAGCGCGATGCCGGTGAGCAGGATCGCGTTTCCGGCAACCGTGGCCAGGGAATGCATGGAAAAGACGTCGCTGATTGCCGGCCGGATCAGGAACAGCGCATAGCCGATGCAGAAGGCGACATTGGCGCCCGCCCACAGGCGCAGTGTCGGACCCGATTGCCGCCGCGACATGAAATATTGCAGCGCCGCGACGAACCCGCTGAAAAATATCGAGACCTGATAGAGAGTTGGAATATCGGGCACGGGTGTCAGGCCAATCTGTCGGTCGCGCGGTCATGCAACCTAGCATGAGGGTGCGCCTCCCATAAAGTGTTG
>JBBSSF010000194.1:0-6891 GCA_038242345.1 Hyphomicrobiales bacterium | reverse complement strand
AGACGCACATCGGCGCCCGCCTCGGCCTCGGGCCGCACGCCGGCCTCGCCGAGCACCGCGGCCAGCCGCACCACATCCGCCGCCACATCCTGAAGCCGCCGGCGCAGGGCCTCGTCCTCGCGCTTTTCCGAGCGCAGCCGGCCGGCCTCGCTGGCGAGCCCGTTCAGACGCTCCAGATCGGCCGACAGGCGCCGGACATCGGCCTCGGCGGCGCTGCGCCCTTCCTCGGCAACGACCCGGGCAGAGCGGGCGGCTTCCAGATCGCGCTGGAGCAACTCCAGGGCCGCGCGCAGCCCCGCCTCCGCCTCGCCGGCCGATGCAGCATTCGCGGCGCTGCGCTCGGACAGCAGACGTTCCAGCATCTCGATCCGGGTGGCCGAGGCGACGCGCTCGATCCGGGCAATATCCAGCTCGCCATTGGTGGCATCGAGGCGCTGCTCGGTGGTCTCCAGCGCGCCTTCGAGGGAGGCCACCCGCTGGCGCAGCTCGGCGACCAGAGCCGGATCCGCCCCGGCCAGCGCCTTCTCCAGCTCCACCACCCGCGCTTCGGCCGCGCGCAGCTCGCGCAGCTGGGTCTCGACGCGGGCGAGCGCCTCGCCACGCCCCTTTTCAGCTTCCGCCGCCCGGGTGAGGGCCGCGGCCAGATCCTTCTCGCGCCGCTTGAGCAGCGTCGCCCGGTCGGCGGCCATGCGCTCCAGCTCGGTCATCCGCGCGGCCTGCTTCTCGCTGTCCTCGCCCGGACGGCTGGCCGCCACGGATTTGGCAAGCGCATCCTTTTCCCGGCGCACGTCGCCCAGGGCATTGAGGGCGGTCTCCAGTTCCCGGGTCCGCTCCTCCAGGGTCGCCAGCGCGGCGTCGCGCTCGGCCACCAGGCGCCCGGTATCGAGCAGCTCGTTGGCCCGGCCGGCCGCGCTTTCGTTCGCCAGCCGGTCACGCTCTCGGGTCAGGTCGGCAATCCGCCGCTCCAGCTCCTCGCGCTCCGAACGCGCCGTCCGGGCATCCTCCCGGGCGCTCTTCAGATCGGCGCGCAGGCTGGCCTCTTCCCCGGACCGCTCGGCGAATTCCTCGGAGTTCAGCACCAGAAGGGGCGTCCCGGAGCGCGCATCGGCAATGCGCACCTCCGCCAGCACCTCCTCCAGCCGGTGCATGCGCCGCTCCAGCCGGTGGACCTCCACGGCATGTTCGGCCCGCAACCGGTCCCGGTCGGCGGCAATCTCGCCGGCCTGGGAGATCTCCGCTCCTTCCACCGAAGTGCTGCCCGCGCGCGGCCGATAACGTGGACCGACGAGAGCGAGCATCAGGAAGAGGAATGTCGCAGCGCCTCCGACCAGAAGCAGTGCCAGTTGCGTTGACATGTCGATTCGCCCCTCCGGATGCGGACATGCACCGATGTCCGTGCAATCCCCCGCCTGAGAATAGGGTGCCCGCACGCACCTGAACAGCCAGCGAGCGCCATTCGGCAAACATCCGGCCACCGGCGAGGATTATGTGCCACGCCCGCGCGGGGAGCGTCAGAACGGGTTCCACGTCGCCGACGGCGTAAACTTCAGATATCCGACATTGACACCCAGACGTGCACCCACGCCGGCGCGGACCGGAACCACGAAGGCCGTGTTGGCCGTCAGCACCGACATGCCGAAGCCGCCCACCACATAGGCGGAACCCGCGGCCCCCAGATAACGGTCATAGAGGGCGTCGAGGGACGGCAGGTCATAGACGAGCATCATCACCCGTGCGCCATCGGCGCCGAAATCCCAGCCGACCGATGGCCCCTGCCAGAACACCTTGCTCTCGCCGAAGGCGCGGGAATGCAGCGTGCCCTCGCCATAGCGCAGGCCGCCGACCAGGGCGCCGCCGCCCTCCTCGCCGAGAATGTAGCCGTTGGGTTCGCCATAACTGGAGACGGCGTGCTGGATCACCGAGGCGAGCCCGCCCGAGACCTGGCCGAAGAAGCCGTGACCGGCATCGACCAGCTCCGGAAGGGAATAAGTGGTGCCGGCCGCCGGCACGGCCGCAGGCGCCGGCGGCTCCGGCTCGCCATCGGCGGCCAGCACCGGGCCGGCGGGCAGACCGGCAATCAGGGCCAGCGCCAGCAGCCAGTGCCGCAGCATGTGCAGGACAGGACGATGCAGGGTTCGACGCATGATGGGGTCCTCGTCAGTTCCGCCCGTCATCAGGCCCGGCGCGCGACCTCCCGCAGGACGGACCGGAATGCCGGCCGCCTGCCCGGAGCGCCGCCGCCCGGCCCGCTCACGACTTCTGCTGCCCGGCAACCGCGGCGCCGTTATGGCGTGGGCGGGGTGTTGCGTGCTAAGTCTCGACCGGACCGGCGACGCCGGACACGATTCCCAGACGGAGCATTGAAGTCGCGGGCGCATGAACCAGATCGACACTTCCCTCCCCGCCGCCGAACTGGACCCTCTCGATCTGGCTGCCCTGCTGTGCAGCCGGGTCTGTCATGACATCATCGGTCCGGTGTTCGCCATGTCGTCGGGCCTTGAGCTCATCGCGGATTTCGACGATGCCGACATGCGCGACGAGGCGATGGAGATGATCCAGCGCAGTGTCCGCTCGGCCAATGCAAAGCTGATGTTCTCGCGCCTCGCCTTCGGCGCCGGCGGCTCGGCAGGAGCGGAAATCGACCTGGCCACCGCCGCAGAAGTCGCGCGCAATTATCTGGAGGGCGAGAAGCAGACCCTCGAATGGCAGGCGCCCCCGGCGACGCTGCCGAAGAACCGGGTGAAGCTGCTGCTCAATCTGCTGCTGGTCGCCGTGCAGGCGATCCCGCGCGGTGGCGTGGTGTCGGTCAGCGTGGCGGGGGCCGGAGCCGAAAGCAGCTTCCGCCTCGTCTCCACGGGTCCCGCCGCGCGCATCCCGACCGATGTCGAGGCCCTCGTCGCCATGCGCTATGAGGGCCTGCCGAGCGCGCGCGAGATCCAGCCGATCTATACCGGCCTGCTCGCCCGCGAAACCGGCATGCGCCTCGCCTTCGTCAAGGAAGGCGAGGCCGTCATCATCACCGCCGGCTTGACCGCGCCCTGACGGGCGCCGGGCCATCGGCCGCCTCGGCTAGGCCATCGTCCGGATCGTTCGACGGAGCCTCGCTGTCGCCGGGCTCGCGCAGCACGTAGCCGCGGCCCCAGACCGTCTCGATATAGTTCTTGCCGCCGGTGGCATTGGCGAGCTTCTTGCGCAGCTTGCAGATGAAGACGTCGATGATCTTCAGTTCCGGCTCGTCCATGCCGCCATAGAGATGATTGAGGAACATCTCCTTGGTCAGCGTGGTGCCCTTGCGCAGGGAAAGCAGCTCGAGCATCTGATATTCCTTGCTGGTCAGATGCACGCGGTTGCCTTCGGCCTCCACGGTCTTGGAGTCGAGATTGACCGTCAGCTCGCCGGTCTGGATGATCGACTGGGCATGGCCCTTGGAACGGCGGATGATGGCGTTGATGCGGGCGACGAGCTCGTCCTTGTGGAAGGGCTTCGTCATGTAGTCATCGGCTCCGAAGCCGAGACCGCGCACCTTGTCCTCGATGTTGCCGAGGCCGGACAGGATCAGGATGGGCGTCTTCACCTTCGACAGACGAAGCGCGCGCAACACCTCATATCCGGACATGTCCGGCAGGTTCAGGTCAAGCAGAATGATATCATAATCATAAAGCTTGCCCAGATCGACGCCCTCTTCTCCGAGGTTCGTCGTGTAGACGTTGAACCGCTCAGATTTCAGCATCAGTTCGATGCTCTGGGCGGTCGCGCTGTCGTCCTCGATAAGCAGAACGCGCATGCCGGTTCCCTTCTTACGGCTCGTCCCGGGCAGGTGCTATCCTTGACCGCGACGCCCATCAGACACCGTGGCCACCCCTTGAACTCGCATACGCAACATTGACACCAGATTGGTTAACAGACTGAGAATCGGAGCCGCAAGTCCTTTCATCCGCCCCCTCCAGACATTCCGGCAAGCCCCTGACAGGGAAGCGGAATTTTTTTGACCTCCGGAAATTGCGGCGGCTGTGGACAGGGCAAATTTGCAACAGTGCGCGGGCGACCGTCCCCATGGCAGAAATATTCATTTTTATTCAAATGGTTAGCATCTTCTCCGCAGCCCCGGGCGCGGACCCGGCCGGGGCCCTCTCCAGCCTGCCGGCAGGAACGATTTGGCAAGGACTCCGCTCTTAGGGTCGACCCCAAGGGCCGAGGAGTTCCAGACACATGAAGCCGACCGACACGCTCATCAAGGCCAAGCGCTTCGACCTGGAGGAAGCGCGGCGCAAGGTGATGCAACTCGAAACGATGATCGCCGAGTTCGAGCGCATGTCGGGCGATCTCCAGCAGCAGATTGACGGCGAGGAGGCGCGGGCCGGCATCACCGATCCGCACCACTACGCCTACCCGACCTTCGCCCACGCCGCCCGCCAGCGCCGCGACAACCTGATCGCCTCCATCACCGACCTCCAGGTCCGTCTCGCCGAGGCCTCCGAGACCCGGGATCGCGCCGCGGCAGACTATGAGTCCCTGCTCCAGCGCCAGGACCGGGAAGAAGAGAACCCGCCCCGCCGGTCCTCCAGCCGCCGCCGGCGGATTTCCGTGGCGCTCTGACCCTCACCGCCGGACGGATTCGCCCGTTGAGCGCCTGCCCGCCATCGACACGCCAATGACGGCCGGATTCCGGAATTGTATTCAGAATGGACCCGTCGGGGGCCGGATTGCCGGCAAGTCTGCCTGCGCGCAACGGTGGATTTCGTCCGTTCAATTTAGAAACTGTCCGTTTCTTATTTTGATAAGCCGATGATCGAATTCCTTCGGCGGAACAAATGCATTAGCATCGCCTTGTCCATGATGCTCCGCGGCCGGTTCCGGTCTGGCGGCGCAGGAAATCGGACGGACGCCGAGCGAAAAGCGGGGGGAGCGGCGGTCATGGTCGACTGGTTCGTGGCAACGGATCGCACTGGCGGCTTCACGGTGGAAACGCACGCGGAAATGGACGAGCGGTCCCGGATGGTAGACCGGCTCGGTCTCGTATTCGGCGGGCTGACTGCCGGCACGCTGACCTTCGCCGCCGCCTTCCTCTGGATGAATGCCGGCGAGCAGGTCTATCTTCAGGACCTTCTGAACAGCATCGCCAGCTGCTTCTGAGTCTCCCCGACCGTCCCCGCCCCCTCGCGGACCGACGGTCCGGGAGGGTCAGGTCCGGCACGGACGGCCGACGGAGCCTCAGACATCATGGCCGATGCAGACGGTCGCCAGCGTCTCGACATGGTGCTTGTGGAACGCGGGTTCGCCCCGACGCGGGCCCGGGCACGGGATCAGATCCTGCGCGGCTGTGTCCGGGTCGCCGGTCGGCCGGCCGCAAAGCCCGGCCTTCTCGTTGCCGCAGACACCGCGATCACGGTCAGCGACCCCCTGGCGGGCTATGTCTCCCGGGCGGCGATGAAGCTGATTGCCGGCCTCGATACCTTCGCCCTGTCGCCGGCCGGCCGCGACTGCCTCGACATCGGCGCCTCCACTGGCGGCTTCACCCAAGTTCTGCTGGAGCGCGGCGCGCGCCATGTGACGGCGATCGATGTCGGCCATGGCCAGATCGCCCCGCTGGTCGCCGATGATCCGCGGGTGACCTCCCGGGAAGGGCTGAACGCGCGGGCGCTTGTCGCAGACGATCTGCCCGGGCCGCCGGAGATGCTGGTGAGCGATGTCTCCTTCATCTCGCTGACACTCGCGCTGCCGCCGGCACTGGCGCTGGCCGCCCCCGGGGCGCCCGGGCTGTTTCTGGTCAAGCCGCAGTTCGAGGTCGGCCGGGCCCTCATCGGCAAGGGCGGTCTGGTGCGCGATCCGGCCGCCGGCGAGGAGGCCGCCCGACGCATTGCCGCATGGCTCGACGGACGCGACGGCTGGCGGGTCCAGGGCCTCGCCCCCTGCCCGCTCCCCGGCGAGGATGGCAACCGCGAATTCCTGCTCGCCGCCGGCAAGGCCGGGTGATACCAAAGATCCTCGAAGAGGACTGTTGGTATGCCGATGCAGATTTCTCATGTCCTCGGGGCATATGAGAAATCTGCTGCTCTTCAGGCGCTAAGGTGCGGTCAGCACTTCATGCGCCTGGTATGAGAACTTGGGCCGGAAGGCCGGGTGAGCCGGAGCGGGTCGTCAGCGTCCCCGCCCGGACGTCATGGGCCGGAGCCCTTTCCGGTCGCGCCCGATCCCGGGAAAAGGCTCTCCTTTCCTGAGCGACCATATGTTCTTCAAGCAAACCGGTGTCCGCGTCGCCTGAAAATGGTCGCCCGGCCCGGAAAGCGGCGCGGCGCGTGTTTCTCCTGTCGCCTTCTCCCCCCAAAACCCGCTATGGACTGGGCCCAGACCGGCCCCGGGGGGACATCTCCTTTCCTCCCGGGGCCGGGCACCGTCCGGAGAATGCGTCATGTCCCGTCCTGCCCCGCCCGGCCGCCGCCGGGGTCCCGTCCGCCCGCCGGTTCCGGCCGGGCCGCCCGTCACGGTGACCATCGACCGGCTCGGCCATTCCGGCGACGGCATCGCGGAGACCGCCGACGGCCCGCTGTTCATTCCCTTCACGCTGCCCGGCGAGACGGTGACCGCCACCCGAACGGGCGAGCGCGGCCAGCTTGTCGAGGTGCTTGCGGCCGCGCCGGACCGGGTGGAGCCTGCCTGTCCGCTGTTCGGCCGCTGCGGCGGCTGCGCGCTCCAGCATCTGGCGCCGGCCGCCTATCGCGCCTTCAAGCGCGATCTGGTGGTGCAGGCGCTGGCCGACCGCGGCGTCGAGGCCCCGGTCGAGCCGCTGGTGACCATTGCGCCGGGCACCCGCCGCCGGGCGACGCTGGCCGCCCGGCGCCAGGGCGGCCGGGTGGCACTGGGCTGGCATGGCAAGGCCAGTCATGATGTGGT
>JBBSSF010000193.1:0-6903 GCA_038242345.1 Hyphomicrobiales bacterium | reverse complement strand
GGGCCGGGCCGCCCCGGGGGGCCGCGCCGTCTCCCCGGGCCGGCGCGCCGCCCGCCACCGCCCGCCCACGGCGCGCCCGCCGGACACGGACGCAGAGGGCCGGACGTCCGCACCGGACCGGAGAAAGCGGAGGGGCCGCCCGAAGCCGGCCGCTTCCCGAACGGATCCCGCTGTCCTGCCGCAGGGCGTCCGGTTACATCCACCGGTCCGCCCGGGCGAAGCCCCGGGATCCCGACCACCTGCCGCGCCGGACAGTGCCTGTCCTTCGGCTAGGCCCGTCACGACCGGGCCCCTGGCGATGGTCTCTCTCCGTCAGCGGGAAACAGCCGGCCCCCGCGGGCGTCCGGGTTCACCCGCCGGTCCGCGCGCTGAACTGGAGGCTCTCTGGCCATTTCCCGTGTTGGCTGGAGCATTTTCAGGCGAAGCGGAGACCGCTTCGCGTGAGGAAAATGCTCTCGGGGGACTGCTGCCGCCGGCGCCCTGCCGCGGCCTGTCCCATGCCGAACTGCCGGTCCTGAGCCGGCTCCGCTTCCGGAGCCGGCGTCGTCCGGATCAGATCCGCCGGAGGCCGCCCAAGGGCCTGCCGTGCGGATCACATCCACCGGGAAGTCATACCAAAGATCCTCGAAGAGGACTCTTTGGTATTCCGCTGCGGATTTCTCATGCCATTGGAGCATATGAGAAATCCGCTGTTCTTCAGGCGCACGGTGCGGTCAGCACTTCGTGCGCCTGGTATCATATCAACGATCCTTGAAAAGGACCCTTTGATATTCCGCTGCGGATTACCCATGCCATGAGAGCATATGGGAAATCCGCATCTCTTCAGGAACGCCATGCGATCGGCATCTGGCGTTCCCGGCATCAGTGGGTGGTCTGGGTCTCGGAGGCCTCCGCCGCCGCAACCTCGACCGCCGGCGCCTCGACGGCACCAAGACCGGTGCTGATCGGCACCATCCGCGGCTTCATGGCCTCGGGCACCTCGCGCACGAGATCGATGTGCAGGAGACCCGTCTCAAGGGTGGCGCCCGTCACCCGAACATGCTCGGCGAGCTGGAACCGGCGCTCGAAGGCGCGGGCCGCAATGCCGCGGTGCAGGAACTGGCGCCCGTCCTCGGCTTCGCCCTGGCGGGCACCCTTGACCAGCAGGCCGCCATCCTTCACCTCAATGGAGAGATCCTTCTCCGCAAAGCCGGCGACGGCCAGAGTGACGCGATAGGCGTTCTCTCCGGTGCGCTCGATATTGTACGGCGGATAGGACTGGGCCGCCCCTTCCGGGCCGGCAATCTGGTCGAGGATGTTGAACAGCCGGTCAAAGCCGACGGTGGAACGATAGAGCGGAGCGAGATCATACTGACGCATGGGGATTGTCCTCCGGAAAGAAGCGACGATCTGGGCTTTGGCCACCTTGCGTGTCCCCCGTTTCGGGCGGATACTTCACCGGGTGGCTCCGCGGCCCCGTCATGGCGACCGCGTGACCATGAGATAGGAATGAGATCCTGACCGTGCAAGACCCGATCGGCGGACCGGCGCTGTTTTTTCTTCCCGGCGAGACGGCACCGGCGGACGCCGAGGTGGTCTCCGTGAGCGCCGGCGGGGTCCGGCTGCGGATGGCGATCTTTCCCGCGACGGCGCCCGAGCCGCGCGGCACGATCCTCCTTGCCCAGGGGCGGGCGGAATATATCGAGAAATATCTGGAGACCATCGCCGACCTGCGCCGGATGGGCTTTGCGGTTGTCACCTTCGACTGGCGCGGCCAGGGCGGATCCGACCGGCTGACCGGCGACCGCACGGCCGGCCATGTCGGGAGCTTCTCGGATTATCAGCGCGATCTGCGGGCAGTGATGAAGGCGATCGCCGGCCGCGGGCTGCCGCAGCCCTTGATCGGCCTCGGCCATTCCATGGGCGGGGCGGTGCTGCTGCTGGCGGCGCGGCGGCTGAAGGGGCGGCTGGACCGGCTGGTGCTGGCCGCGCCCTTTCTCGGCTTCGGCCCGGCCTATGGCCCGTTTGCCCGCACCGACCGGCTGCCCGGCAGCGCGGCGGCCTTTCTGGTGGACCTTCTGGCCGGCATCGGCCTTGGCGGGCGGATGCTGCCGGGTCATGCCCATCCCCATGATGGCACGGCGCCCTTTGCCGGCAATCTGCTGACGGGGGATGCCGGACGCTTTGCCCGGGCGCTCGCCCACGAGACGGCCCGGCCGGACCTGATGATCGGCCGGCCGACCTTCGGCTGGGTTCGGGCGGCCGTGGTGGCGCTGGGGCACCTGGCGCGGCCGGGGGCGGCCGAACGGATCCCGCTGCCGGTGCTGATCGTCACCAGTGGCGCCGACCGGGTGGTCGCCAACCGGGTGGCCGAGGACTTCGCCCTGCGTCTGCCCCTCGGCGCGACGCTGATGATTCCCGGCGCCCGACATGAACTGATGATGGAGCGGGATGGCCCGCGCGGCGATTTCCTCGCCGCCCTCGACGGCTTCTGTCCGCCCGCCAGACAGCCGGCGCGGATCGGCCGGGCCTGACGGACCGGGCCCCGGCGCGGTCAGCACTTCGTGCGCCGGGTCTCAGGGCGCGCGGGAAAGATCCGGTCCGGAAATCTTGAGATCGAGGGCCTCGACCACCAGCGGCCCGGCCGGCGTGCCGAGAGAAATGCGATAGGGCAGCATCACCGGCGTGCCGGGCACGGGCACCAGCCAGGCCTCGATATCCCGGTTGTCCTGAAGCGCCTGCACCGACGGGCGGCCCGGGCGATGGCCGGCCACCGGCTTCCAGCGCGCCTGACACACCACGGCGGTCGCCTTGTAGCCCTTCGTCTCCACGGTCCGGGTGGTCTTGTAGGACAGACGGACGTCATAGCGCGTCCAGCCATCGAAGATCGGCAGCACGCGGTTGCAGGCCGATGCCCCCGGCTCGCCATCCGCATCGGCCACCGGCATCAGGGTGGCGCTCAGGGGATCGATGATGCCGGCGAGATCGCCGGTCTTGACCGGCACCCGGTCCGGCACCGGCTTCAGCGCCGGCTCCGCATTGAGGCTGGCGAGCTTTCCGTCGGACAGGCCCATGCGGATGCGCGATTCGATGGCCATGTCCTCGGAGTCGAGATTGTAGCGGGCGGGCACGACCTTGCGGTCGCGGATCCAGCCGGCGGAATCCGCCTTTGTCCGCCCGACCGCGATCATCTGGCCGACGCCGATGGGTTTCACCGCCACCTTGACCGAATAGGCCCCGCCATCCAGCACCAGCGAGACCTCGCCGCGCCCGACGGGCACGTTGGCAAAGCGGACATCATAGATTCCGCCCACGCGGGTCTCCGCGGCGGCCGGCCCTGCCACGCCGCCCACAAGGGCCGCAAGGGCGAGGGCGCGCACGGCACGGTGCGGACGACGATCACGGCGCATGGACGGACCTCCCTGTCATGCCAGCGCCGCCTGGATGCTGCCGCATCGCGTCGCTGACGACCTGCGGATCTCGCCTGCGGCCCCGGGGACCGGAAGGACATCCGCCACTCGACTGTCACGGGTCCCGGTCGGGCCCTTCGGGATCAGGGCTCGGGACAGGTCATCATCATCGCCACATGGTAACCGAAGCCTTAACTCCGCGCCGTCCACGGCCCTGCGCCGGGTGGCGCCACATTTCCCCCGTGACAGCGTGCACGAGATCGGCTAGAGGAAGCGGCAGAGCGTACCCGGTCCGGCAACGGACCTTGCGCGGCGGCCGGCGGGTCGCTGGCGCTGACGGGCATCGCGGGCGTAGTTCAGTGGTAGAACATCAGCTTCCCAAGCTGAGTGTCGTGGGTTCGATTCCCATCGCCCGCTCCATTTTCTTCAAATGAAAACAAGCTGTTGATGGCCTACCGCTGAACGCGCGTTTGGAGCGTTTGGAAGGGCGTTTGAACGCGATGGTCACGGCCTGTTCCCGCCATCCCTGGCCAGCCGGTTCCGCAGTTCGGCGACGTGGCGGCTCTTGCCGATCGCGCCGCGGGAATAACGGGCCGTGGTCGATGCCTGGGTGTGCCCGACAGCCCCGCGGATCTCGTCCAGAAGCGCGCCTGCATCCTCGGCCTCGGTGATCGCGCCGGCCCGCGCATCCATGTTCCAGACAGCATCCGGAACGCCAGCCGCGCGGGCGACAGGGCGCCATTCCCGGCTGTAGGCCCCCTCGGCATAGGGCCTGCCGGCGGTCTCGTCGATGACAAGCGGACCGATTCTCTCCGCCAGCGGCACGCGCGCCAGAAGCCCGGCGGTGATCGGGCAGAGGCTGAGGTCGTGCGAGACAACCGCACCCGTCTTCGTCGTCACCTTCGAGATCACCATGCCGGTGCCGATGTCGGCCCATGTGAGCCCGTTTGCCCACCGGCGCCGGCCAAGCAGGATGCCCGACCTCGGGGCCCCTTCCGGCAACGGCTCCCACTCGCCGATCACATCCCGCTGTCGCATCCCCGTCTCGAACTGCAGCGCAGTCCCAAGCGCGAGCGACAGGCGCCCGGCTTCCAGCGCCGCCGCCACGAATGATTCAACATGCGCCCGTTCCAGCCGCAGCCGTCGCCGCGCCGGCTGCCGGAACCGGGCGGCGTCCAGAATCGTCGCCAGCCGCACGCACTCGGCAATCTCGGCCGTCACCCCGTAGGCGAATATCCTGCGCAGCATGGCGATGAGCCCGTGCGCCCGCCGCACGCGCTCCGGTGCATCCGGCCGGGCAGGCTTCTTCGCCTCGTCATACCAGCGCCGGAAATCGCCAATCCGCAGTGCCGACAGCGCGCGCCGGCCGACAGCCTTTTCCAGCACCTTCAAGTCATGATCATAGGTGCGGCGGGTGTTCCACTTCAGGTCCACATAGGGGCTCGCCGGATCGCGCTGATAGGCCCGGATCAGCCCGGCAATGGTTCCATCCGGCAGCCGCTCGTTCGACTTCATGCCCGCGGCCCAGGCAAGCATTTCCGCCTGCAGGCGCCGGCACGCCGCAGCAATCAGCAGCCTGTCATCCGGGGAAGACAGATCATAGTGAAGCCGGACCGTCGCCGGCGTGTATCCAGCCTTGCTCAGGTCCGCCCGCGCGACCCAATATAGCCGCTCTGGCCGTGCCCAGCTTGGCCGCGGCGACAGGCCGGGCGCGTCAATGTCATCGGAACGCATTGAGGTCCTCTCCTCCATCAGGTTGAGACACCTCGACGGTAGAGATCCCGTAGCGCCGGTTCCAGTATGCAATGACAGCCGGCCAGTAGCGGCCCCCCATCACCGGATCAACCCGCGGGAGCCCGTTCCTTTCCAGAATGCGCGCCTTGGCCGGCCAGTCGCGCGGGTCCTGGGACAGGCGGCGGGCTATCTCGTCCTCCCGCGGGAAAAGGCCGGCTGCCCCGGACGGCACGCGCGCTTTCCTGGCTGGCTCACTCATTCTCGCCCCTCCCTTCCCCGGTGCGCACATGCTCGATTGCGGCCTGCGGATCGGCGGTGCGCCAGTCCGGCCACTGGCGGGCCTCGTTGCGGGCCTGCTTCGCCACGATCGCTGCAATGATCTCCTCCGGGGAGGCGCCGGAGCGGAGCGCGCCATCCAGCCCGAGGATGATCACATCCACCCATTCCGACAGATCGCCACCGGACGCCCGGACCTCCGCCAGTTCCTTCGCGATGTGATCCGTGACGCCGGCCACCCGGGCGCCGGGGCCGAAGGTGGCGAGCGAGAATTGTCGCTGGCGGTGGAGATGGGCCACCAGATCGAACGCCTGTGGCATGGCCCCCTCTTCCGATTGCTGCCGCGCGCTCATTCCGCATCCCTCCTGACCAGGCGGCCATCCATGGTCCGCTTCCATTTCGATGCCCGGCCGCCGGGCATGGGGCGACGGCTGGGCGTGCACGCGCCGATATGGGCCGCCTGCCGGCGCTTCGCCTTCGCAATCGCCGGGACATCCACACGGGCCGTCAGATCGCGATGGCAGCGATAATGGGCAGGCCGCAGATTTTCCTCTGTATCCGGCCCGCCAAGCTCCAGCGGCACCAAATGGGACAGCTCCCAGCGATCGCCCACGGCGATCCTCCCGCCACAGACATGGCATTGCCCTTCCGCTGCCAGAAAGATGCGCACCCGGGCGGTGGTGCTCCAGCGCCTGCGCTCAGACATGGCGGCGATATTCCGAATTCCGGATCGCCCGGCTGGCTGCCCTCAGGGCTTCCCGCGCGGCCGCCGTCACCTCCGGACCTGCCTGGCCTCCGGAATGCAGGATGCTCCGGAGAGCCTTCCGGCAGCTCCGCAGAGCCCGCCACATTTCCGGCGCAGCCGCGCACAACCAGACATTCGCAAGGATCTCATCGGCCGGCCGACCGAGATTTTCCTGCTCAAAGGCGGCCGGATCAAACACCGCGATGTCGGCGACATCGTCGCTCTCCACCTCAATCATGCAGCCAACCGGATACCAGATGCCGGGTGTTGGCCGGATCACCCGACGTGCAACCTTCCGACTGTCCTGCCGGACCAAGGAATTGCGTTTCTTCACGCCCCCATCTCCTGAAACACCACGCCATGCCGGGCGCCGAAGGCGGCGATCAGCTCCATGAGATCGGACATTTCCTGCACCGTGAGCTCCGAGGTGGAGCGGCCGAGATTGACGAGGCCGGTCCCCTCGATATTCGGGGCGAGCCGCACTTCCCGCTTGAGGGCATCCAGAAAGATCAACTTCCAGTCCTCGGCCGAGAGCTTCAGCCCGTGCCATGGAAGCTGACTGGCCATGTCCGTCAGCATGGCCCACATGCGGGCATTCTGCGGCAGGGTGCGGCGGGGCGCGCGGAACTCCACCCGGGTTAGGCGCGGGGCGGAGAGGATCCAGCCGCGCGCCTTCTGGCGGATGGCATCGGACGCCAGCACGAGAACGGCCCGGCTCATTGGCCCTCCCTCCTGTTCTGCTCCTCGGTGATGCGCGCC
>JBBSSF010000192.1:0-6907 GCA_038242345.1 Hyphomicrobiales bacterium | reverse complement strand
TCGCCGGCCCCGGCGCCCGCCTCACCCGCGCCGCCAGCCTGGCCCTCGGTCCGGATGATGCCGGCGCCGAGCTGGTCGTCGACGAGGCGGCCCTGCCCTTCGCGCCGGCCGCCTTCGATCTCGTCGCCAGCAATCTGGTGCTGTCCGGGGTCAACGACCTGCCGGGCGCCCTGATCCAGCTGCGCCGGGCGCTGGCCCCCGACGGGCTGCTGCTGGCGAGCCTTCTGGGCGGCGAGACGCTGACCGAGCTGCGCCAGGCGCTGGCCGAGGCCGAGACCGCGCTGTCCGGCGGGCTCTCGCCCCGGGTCGCGCCCTTCCCCGATGTGCGGGCGGCCGCCGGCCTGCTCCAGCGCGCCGGCTTCGCCCTGCCGGTGGCCGATGTCGAGCGCTATACCGTGCGCTATGACGACCTGTTCGCGCTTGCCCGCGACCTCCGGGCGCTGGGGGCGACCAATGCGCTCTCCGAGCGCCGGCGCCGGCCCGACAGCCGCGCCCTGTTCCTGAAGGCGGCCGAAATCTACGCCACCCGCTTCGCCGATCCCGATGGCCGCATCCGGGCGACGCTGGAGGTCATCCACCTTTCCGGCTGGGTGCCGCACGAGAGCCAGCAGAAGCCGCTGGCCCCCGGCTCGGCCAGGACCCGGCTGAAGGACGTCCTCTCCTGAGGAGCGGGCTCACCGGCCCTGACCGGTCCCCGCCGCGACCTGCCGGAGCCGGCGGCGCTCACGACCGTCGGTCGTCGTCATCCAGATCCTCGTTCTTGTAGTGCGAGATGACGTTCATGGACAGGAACTGGAACACGAAGGACAGGCTGAGCATCATCAGGATATAGCTCACATCCACGTCCGGCATGTTGTGTTCCAGAATATCCTTGAGCAGTGGACTCAGGATGGCACCGATGACCATGAACAGGGAGATGTTGCCGCAGAAGCTGGAGAGAATCCGGAGCTGCTGATTGATGATCGCAGCTTCAAGCCGGCTCTGCGGAATCAGTTTCCGCACGCGATCGCGCGCCTTCAGATAGCTGACGGCAGAGATGGCGTAGAGCGACAGCGTGAACAGGATCTGGACGAGCCCTTGAGAGAAATAATCGGGCACGAACAGGGACCCGCACAGCGGCAACAGGACAGCCAGCCAGAACAGGATGAGCGCAACTCTCATGAAGACCCCTGCAACCACGATCCTGTCTTAAGCGAACATCCTTCGGTTACGATGCGCCCGGCTGTTCCGCAAGCCCCACCAGCCGCCGCACGTCCGCCGGCGTCGCCCCGCCGGCGCGCAGATCGGCAAGACTGACGGATCCCAGCGACTTCGACAGCTTCGCTCCGTCCGCCCCGGTGATGAGCCGGTGATGATGATAGACCGGCGCCGGCAGGCCGAGGAGGGTCTGGAGCAGCCGGTGCAGCGCCGTCTGGGCGAAGAGATCGGCGCCGCGCACCACATGGGTGACCCCTTGCAGGGCGTCATCCACCACCACCGACAGCGGATAGCTGGTCGGCGTTTCCTTGCGCGCGATCACCACATGGCCCCAGGCCGCCGCGTCCCCCGGCACAGGGCGCCGCCGGGCCGGATCGAGAGGCGCGGCCGGGTCGAATTCCTCCCAGTCCGCCGGAGACGGCGCCTGCGGCCGGGCGATGGCCAGCGCCCGTTCCATCACCAGCCGGCCGGCCACCGGTTCGCCCCCGGCCAGAAGCCGGGACCGTTCGGCCGCGGTCAGCACGGCGGCATCGCCGGGAAAGCGCGGCGCACCATCGGGATCGGCGGGCCAGGGCCGGCCGGCCGCTGCATCGCGGGCGATGGCGGCGCGGATGCGGGTGCGGGTCGCAACCGACGCCTCGACCAGATCGAAGGCCCGCAGCCGGTCGAGAGCGCGGGCATAATCGTCCATGTGGGCGGACTGGAAGCGCACCGGCCGGTCGGAGATGAGGCCAAGCCAGGCGAGATCGTCGAGGATCGCGCGGATGACCGCGGGATCGCGCCGGGTCGGGTCGATGTCCTCGATGCGGATGAGGAACACGCCGCCGGTGGCCCGGGCCAGATCCCGATTGAGGAAGGCCGAGAGCGCGTGGCCGGCATGCAGGCGCCCGGTCGGGCTCGGGGCGAATCGGAACAGGGGGCGCGTCATGAAGCAAGGGCGGGCAGGCGGAAATTCATGTCCGTGGCGAGTTGGAACGGCACCAGATTGCTCCTGACGTCCGCCACGGGCGCGGCTATCCTAGAGGCTGGCCTGTTCCCTCCCCGGCATGTTCCGGGGCGCGGGCGGGCCATCCGCAGACCGGCACGCACACAAGAAGACAGCCGGCCGCGGAGCGCAAGGGGAGGAGCAGTCGCGGTGACGCGACGACCGTTCCGGCCGGGGTGGCGGCCGGGGCGGAAGACCGGCGAGAACAGGATCCGGACGGCGACCGCGGCGGGGCCAGCCTCGTTCCGGCATCGCCAGACCGGCCGGCAGCCGGTCGGGGAGGACCATCGATCCGGCAGCCGGATGCGAGCGGGCCCAGCACGGAAGCCCGGGACCGGCCGCCGCCCGAAAGGCGAAAGACGCACCTTCGCACGACCAGATGTGGCCGATCCGAGGCGGACCTTGCCGGGCGCGAGGGGTTTTGCGCGGCGTCCGGATGACAGCCGGGGTCCGGCATCACCGGCACCCGGCGATCGCTCATTCCGCCCTGCATGCGGTCCTGTCCTGCCCGCCTCCGTCCCCCGCCCGAGCGGGCCGGAGGGGGGCGTGCGCGGGCGACCGGGCGGCAACGCTCCGGCTGCGGCTTTCCACCTTTCACCAAGACGACACGGTCGAGGAAACGCACGCAATGACGGTGATGTCGCAAGTCGCCCGCCCGGCCGAAATCCGGCCAATGACCCGGGAAGAAAAGAAACTCATCCTCGCCTCGTCACTCGGCACCGTCTTCGAGTGGTACGACTTTTATCTCTATGGCTCGCTGGCGGTCATCATCGGGAGCCAGTTCTTCTCCTCCTTCCCGGAGACGACACGCAACATCTTCGCGCTGCTGGCGTTCGCGGCGGGCTTCCTGGTGCGCCCGTTCGGCGCGCTGGTGTTCGGCCACCTCGGCGATCTCACCGGCCGCAAGCACACCTTCCTCATGACCATCGTCATCATGGGCGCGGCGACCTTCCTGGTCGGCCTGCTGCCCGGCTACGAGACGATCGGCTGGCTGGCCCCGGTCGGCCTGATCCTCCTGCGCATGGTGCAGGGTCTGGCGCTCGGCGGCGAATATGGCGGCGCTGCGGTCTATGTCGCCGAGCACGCGCCCGCCGGCCGGCGCGGCTTCTACACCTCCTTCATCCAGACCACGGCGACGCTGGGCCTGCTGCTCTCCCTCGTCATCATCATGATGAGCCAGTCCCTGGTCGACGCGAGCTTCGCGCCCACGCTGGTGACCCGCCCCGACGGCACCACGGAAACCATCACCGCCTTCCAGCAATGGGGCTGGCGCATTCCCTTCCTGGTCTCGGCCGCGCTGCTGGCGATCTCCGTGTGGATCCGCCTCCAGATGCAGGAATCGCCGGTGTTCCAGAAGATGAAGACCGAGGGCACGCGCTCCCGTGCTCCGGTCTCGGAAGCCTTCGGCCAGTGGAAGAACGCCCGCCTCGCCCTGATCGCCCTGTTCGGCCTGGTCGCCGGACAAGCGGTGGTGTGGTATACGGGGCAGTTCTACACGCTGCTCTTCCTGCAATCGACGCTGATGGTCGACCAGTTCACGACCAACGTGCTGATCGCCTGGTCCCTGGTGCTGGGCACCGGCGGCTTCATCCTGTTCGGCGCGCTGTCGGACCGGGTCGGCCGGCGGATCATCATCCTCACCGGCTGCGTGATCGCGGCCATGAGCTTCTTCCCGATCTTCAAGGCGATGACGGGGCTTGCCAATCCGGCGCTGGCCCGGGCCCAGGCCGCCACCGAGGTGCTGGTGATCGCCGATCCCGACGACTGCGCCTTCCAGTTCAACCCGACGGGCACGGCGAAGTTCACCTCCTCCTGCGATGTCGCCAAGGCGCTGCTGGCGCGCCAGGGCGTCGCCTACCAGATCCGCCCGGCCCTGCCCGGCGCGGTCGCCCAGGTGCGCGTCGGCGATGTCACCATCCCGTCCTATGATGCCGCAGCGCTCGCCGGCGCCGATGCCGCGACGGTGCCGGCGGCCTTCACGAAGACTGTCGTGGGTGCCCTCACCTCGGCGGGCTTCCCCGGCCCCGACGATCCGGAAATCATCCGCGCCGATCATCCCTTCGACATCTTCAACAGCCGGGCGCTGTCGCTGATCGGTCTGCTGACGGTGCTGGTGCTGTTCGTGACCATGGTCTACGGGCCGATCGCGGCGGCGCTGGCCGAGATGTTCCCGAGCCGGATCCGCTACACCTCGATGTCGCTGCCCTATCACATCGGCAATGGCTGGTTCGGCGGCCTGCTGCCGGCCTCGGCCTTCGCCATGGTGGCAGCCACCGGCGATATCTATTCCGGCCTGTGGTACCCGACCCTGATCGCCTTCGCCTCGGCCGTCATCGGCGTCACCTTCATGCCGGAAACGAAGAGCCGCGACATCACGCGCTGATTCCGGGGATGCCCGTCGGGACCGGTTCGCGACGCCCGGAGACGCCCCCTCCCCTCGCCCTCCCCGCGCCGCGACGGACGCCCTGTGGTCCCCCGGGACCGCAGGGCGTTCTGTCGCGCCCCCGCTGCAAAAAAACCTCGGGGGCCAGCAATCCCGGCTCATCTTTTCCGTGCGCCCGAACTGTCGCGGACTGCAACGATCCCGTCCGCGGAATCCCTCGACTTCCGCAAAATCATCCGGACAGGTCATTGCGACGCGGATGCCGGAAGCCGCTTTCCTGTGCGCGCACGGCGCATTATCGTGCCGCGCGGAAATTCGGGGACTCCTCCCGTCTGCACCCGGCGCGGCTGACGCGGCCCGGGCGCCGGCAGGATCCGGGTTCTACCAAAGACGGGCCCCGCAGGTGTCCGTCCGGATGTTAATGAGACGGGATCGCACGGGCGACACTACCCATCCGTGCGGCGACAAGGGTTTGAGAGGGACGTCATGGCGGTGAAGGTCGCAATCAACGGCTTCGGTCGGATCGGGCGCAACGTGCTGCGCGCCATCATCGAATCGGGCCGCACCGATATCGAGGTGGTCGCCATCAATGACCTCGGCCCGGTCGAGACCAACGCGCACCTGCTGCGCTTCGATTCTGTCCACGGCCGTTTCCCGGCCGAGGTGAAGGTCGACGGCGACACCATCGACGTGGGTCGCGGTCCGATCAAGGTGACGGCCGTGCGCAACCCGGCCGAGCTGCCCCATGGCGAGCTGGGCATCGACATCGCGATGGAATGCACGGGCATCTTCACCGCCCGTGACAAGGCCGCGGCCCACCTGACCGCCGGCGCCAAGCGCGTGATCGTGTCGGCGCCGGCCGATGGCGCCGACCTGACGGTCGTCTACGGCGTGAACCATGACAAGCTGACGAAGGATCACCTCGTCATCTCCAACGCCTCGTGCACGACGAACTGCCTGGCTCCGGTCGCCAAGGTCCTCAACGATGCCCTCGGCATCGAGAAGGGCTTCATGACGACGATCCATTCCTACACCGGTGACCAGCCGACCCTGGACACCATGCACAAGGATCTCTATCGCGCCCGCGCCGCGGCGCTGTCGATGATCCCGACCTCCACCGGCGCCGCCAAGGCCGTGGGCCTCGTGCTGCCGGAGCTGGCCGGCAAGCTCGACGGCACCTCGATCCGCGTGCCGACCCCGAACGTGTCGGTGATCGACCTGAAGTTCATCTCCAGGAAGCCGACCACCAAGGAAGAGATCAACGCCGCGATCATCGCCGCGGCCGATGGCCCGCTGAAGGGCGTGCTGGGCTACACGAAGTTCCCGAACGTGTCGTCGGACTTCAACCACGACCCGCACTCCTCCACCTTCGCCCTCGACCAGACCAAGGTGATCGACGGCACGCTGGTGCGCGTGCTGTCCTGGTATGACAACGAGTGGGGCTTCTCCAGCCGCATGAGCGACACGGCCGTCGCCCTCGCCAAGCTGATCTGACGACCCGGCAAGAGGCCGGCTCCGATCCCGGGGCCGGCCTCTTCCACACTCACCACCCCGAAGATTGACGCCTTCCGCGAGACAAGACCGGACCCCATGGCCGCCTTCCGTACCCTTGATGACGCCGACGTTTCCGCCAAGCGCGTGCTGGTGCGCGTCGATCTGAACGTGCCCGTGAAGGATGGTGCGGTTTCCGACGACACCCGCCTGCGCGCCGTCGCGCCGACCATCAACGAACTTGCCGACAAGGGCGCCAAGGTCATCCTGCTCGCCCATTTCGGCCGCCCGAAGGGCAAGAAGGACCCGTCCCAGTCCCTCGAACCCATCGTTCCCGCGCTTGCCAAGGTGCTCGGCCGCCCGGTGGCATTTGCCGCCGACTGCATCGGCCCCGTTGCCGCCGAGGCGATCGCCAACATGGTTCCCGGGGACGTGATCGTCCTGGAGAACACCCGCTTCTACAAGGGCGAGGAAGAGAACGACGCCACCTTCACCCGGGATCTTGCCGCCAATGGCGATCTCTATGTGAACGACGCCTTTTCCGCCGCCCACCGCGCCCACGCCTCCACCGAGGGCCTCGCCCGCATCCTGCCGTCCTTTGCCGGCCGCACCATGCAGGCCGAGCTTGAGGCGCTCTCCAAGGCCCTCGGCGCCCCGGTCCGCCCGGTGATGGCCGTCGTCGGCGGCGCCAAGGTGTCGTCGAAGATCGACCTCCTGGAGAACCTGGTCGGCAAGGTGGATGCCCTCGTCATCGGCGGCGGCATGGCCAACACCTTCCTCGCCGCCCAGGGCTTCAAGGTCGGCAAGTCGCTGTGCGAGCATGATCTCGCCCCGACGGCGCTGAAGATCCT
>JBBSSF010000191.1:0-6932 GCA_038242345.1 Hyphomicrobiales bacterium | reverse complement strand
GGCCGAGATCGCCGACGCAGCCGAGAATGTCGCCCTCCCGGCGCACCCGGACGAGGAGATTGCGGGCCAGACGCCGCTGGCCGGTCGAGGGGTCGGACGGGTCGCGCAGGATCGGGTTCGGCAGGGCGGTCGCCAGCAGCGCCGCCTCGATCGGGGTCAGGTCGGTGGCCGAGCGGCCGAAGGCCGCCTGCGCCCCGGCCTCGGCGCCGAACTGCCCGTCCGGACCCCATTCCACCGTGTTCAGATAGATTTCCAGCACCCGCCGCTTCGACAGGGCGAAGTCGAGCCAGAAGGCAATCGGGATCTCGATCGCCTTGCGGATATAGGACCGGCCCTGCCAGAGGAACAGGTTGCGCGCCACCTGCATGGTGATCGTGCTCGCCCCGCGCGACGGTCCGCCATCGCCGATTTCCGCCAGCACCTTGTTCAGCTCGATGAAATCCACCCCGTTGTGGACGCAGAAACGGGCGTCCTCCGAGGTGACGACGGATTTCACCAGGGTCGGGGAGATGTTTTCCAGCGCCAGCCAGTGGCGGGAGGCCGGCTGGAGCGTCACCACCCGGGCCATCATCAGCGTCGAGACCGGCGGCACCACCGCATAGACGAGGGTGAGCAGGAAGGGCAGCAGGGCGAGAAAGGCGAGGCCGCCGGCAATCCGGAGCGCGATCCGCTTCAGCCGCTGCCGCGGCGTGGCCGGGGGGGCGCCGGCCGTGCGCCAGCCGTGCAGGGCGGAGAGCCGCCGGCACAGCCCGTTGAGGGCGCGACAGAGCGGATTGCGCGAGGGTGCCGGGTCTGCGGAAGGGGCCGGTCCCGTCAGCGTCTCGTCCACCGTCTGCCGCCTCCCGATCTGCCGGAGTGTGAGCCGGGACACCCGGTGCCGGGGCGCCCGCGAAAACCTGTCGCTTTTCCCATAGGCATCTGCGGCATGGGAAGGCCGGGCCCGGACGGGCGCCCTCCTTTCGGAGAGCCCCGGTCTTTCCGGGTCCCGTCGTCCGGCCGGATCCGGAGAGCGCCGCGACGCCATTGGCCGTGTCGCCCCGGATGGGCAATGACTGTCTGTCGCCGCCGGTTCCCGACCGGTCCGCATGACTATGCCCGCTTGCCGGTGCGGCGTCGACCCGCCCCCGGCCCCGCGCTGGCGACGCACGCCCTGCCCGCCCGCAAGGGGGCGGCCGGGCCGAGCGTGGGGACGGCGCGGGAGGGGGCCGGTCTGCCGGAGGCACCGCGTGTCCGGCGGAGAGCAACTTTTCCGGGGGCTCCGGAGGCTGTCGCCGGGTCCCGTACCTGTCTCAAAGGGCGGACAGGTCGGCGGGGCGGGGCGCTCCGGCACCCGGGTCGTGGAGGTCCCGGGCCCGGACGCCGGGGATCTGGGCCGGCACCCTCTTCGGCCGCTGCACCGGAAATCCCGTGCCGTCTCTCGGATCAGACGCCTGACGTGCGGATCGCCCCCCCAAGCGCCTGACGGGCAGCGGACTTCCCGTATGCTCGAAAGATATATGCTTGAAAGACAGGAGAAATCCGCGCCGGACCGCTGGAGGATCCGTTTCACGGACATCCGGTTCGGCCGCCGGCTCTGGAGGCAGGCTCAGTCTTCCACGTCGAGCGGGCGGGTGCCCTCGGCGCTGCCGTCAGCGGCCATCTGGATCTTCTCCACCCGCAGCTCGGCGCGCTTCAGGAGGGCCTCGCAATGGCGCCGGAGCACCGCACCGCGCTCGTAGATGGCGATCGACTCTTCCAGCGGCACGGCGCCGCGCTCCAGCCGGTCGACGATCTGTTCCAGTTCGGAAAGGGCTGCCTCGAAGCTGAGCCCGCTCACGTCGGTCGCTTCCGGCGCTGCGCTTCCGGCCTTGCCTGTCATTCCCTGCCTCTTTCGCGTCCGTTGACACCGGCCGGACAGTCGGCGGCAGGGCCGTCCGCGTCAAGCCCCTGCCGGCCGGGCGGGGTCGCCGGGCAGGCCCCGGCCGGGCTATAGTCGGCCGGCAACAGGCGGAGGAATGCGGGCATGTCGGAGCCCTCCCTCGGGGTGCGGGTGCGCCGCCGGGTATTTCACGGCATCACCCTGATGACCCGGGCGGTCACCCTGGGCGTGCGCGGGCTGGCCCTCGACGGGGCGGGACGGGTCTTCCTCGTCCGCCACACCTACATGCCCGGCTGGCATCTGCCCGGCGGCGCCGTCGATCGCGGCGAGACCGCTGGCGACGCCCTGCTGCGCGAGCTGGCGGAGGAAGGCAACCTCCGGGCATCCGGCCCGGCCGAACTGGTGGGGATCTATCTCAACCGCCGGCTGGCGAGCCGCGATCATGTGGTGCTCTACCGGCTGGCGGTCACCCAGAGCGCCCCGCGCCCGCCGGACCGGGAGATCGCCGAGAGCGGCTTCTTCTCCCTCGATGCCCTGCCGGACGGGACGACCCCGGCCACCCGCCGGCGCCTCGCCGAACACCGCACGGGCACCCCGCCGGATGCCCACTGGTGAGTGCGGCGCGGTTTTCCACAAGGGCTTTGCCGGCTGTTTTTCGCCCTTCCCATCCGTCCGGCGATTTGCTAGAGGATGCGCGCCCGCGGATGGCCCTGGCCAGCCGCGATCCCGGCACCGATGCGGTGGTGGCGGAACTGGTAGACGCGCAGCGTTGAGGTCGCTGTGGGGCAACCCGTGGAAGTTCGAGTCTTCTCCACCGCACCATCGGCCCGCTCCTCCGCCGGAGCCGGCCAGACCTGACAGCCTTCGCCGTCTCTCTTCCTGAATTCTTTTCGGATCGGCCGAGTTTCGCCGTGCCCACTGCCGTGTCCGCGGATCATCGCGCCTGCGCACCTGCCTGCGCGCGCGGGCGCAATCGACGGGCCGGAAGCGAAGGGTCTCGAAGGAAAGGCCCCGGCAGTCCGCTGCGGATTTCTCATGTCCTGAAGCAGACGGGAAATCTCGTGCCCATCATGGGCGCGGCCGGCACCGCGTGTCCCTGACAGCCCGCCCGCGGGGCCCGTCCGGCGCGAAACCGGACGGTCGCGGGCGGCTGTCTCATTCGCCGACCGGATCATCTTTCGCGATCGCCCGGGCGGTCTCCGCTTCCGGGCTGTCGGCATCCGCGCTCTCCGCCTCGTCGGGATCGGCCGGGTCGGCGAGATCGTCCTCGGCGGCATCCGGATCGTCCTCGGCGGCCTCGGCCGCCTCCCCGGCGACGCCGTGCTCGCCATGGGGCACCACGTCCACCGAGGTGTGGAGGGTGTGGCTGCCGGCTCCGACGATCACGCCATCCACCGGGGCGACATCGGCATAGTCGCGGCCGATGGCCAGCACCACATGGTCGGTGTTTTCCATGAGGGCGTTGGTCGGATCGAGCCCGATCCAGCCGAGATCCGGGCCGCACCACACCCGCACCCAGGCATGGGTGGCATCCGCCCCCACCAGCCGCGGCTGGCCGGGCGGCGGCACGGTCCGGAGGAAGCCGCTGACATAGGAGGCCGGGAGGCCGATGCCCCTGAGCCCGGCGATCATCACGTGGGCGAAGTCCTGGCACACGCCCTTCTTCAGCCGGAAGGCTTCCCGGGCAGGCGTGGAGACGTCGGTCGCCGTCGAATCGTAGGTGAAGTCCTTGTGGATGCGCCGCATCAGATCGATGGCGCCGGCCAGGATCGGCCGGTGTGGCGGGAAGCTCTCGGCGACATAGGCGGTGATCTCGGCCGAATCGACGATGTGCCGGCTCGGGAAGAGCTGATGCACCGGCGATTCGGGGCCCAGATGCTCGTCGGCAAAGGCCAGTTCGCGCACGATCTGCCAGTCCGGCGTGCGCTCGGGCTCGGGCAGGTCCGGCTCCGACACCTCGACGCTCAGCCGGCCGGTCACCACCAGCCGGTCATGGGGCGTGTCATGGGTGATCCAGACGATGGAATTGCCGAAGAAGTCATTGCCGTCATGGCGGTCCGAGGGGACCGGCTCGACCTCGATCTCCGCCTGGAGCACGACCACGCCGGGCCGGTTGACGGGAAGCATGCGCACCACATGCCGGGCGAGCGGCACCTGGGAGGCATAATTGTAGGCCGTCACCTGGACGATGTCGTAGCGCATGGGCGGCGACTTCTCGCCCGGCAGCAGCGCCGGTTCGGCCGCTTCGGCCGGATGGGCCACCGGGCCGGCGCCACCGGCTTCGGGCGAGGCGGGCGCGCGAAACTGGATCATCCGAGTATCTCCGCGGTCGGCCGGTCCTTCGGCGTGAAGTAGCGCAGCGAGATCTCGTTGGAGAGCTGGTACAGCCGGTTCTCGATGGCCAGCACTGCTTCGGGAGAGAAATCGCCGGGTTCGGCCGTGTGCAGCTCGGTGCCGAGCCGGGCCGAGATCTTTTCCGCCATGGTCAGCCGGCCGCCGGTGCCGGAGCCCGGTAGGGTCACCAGGATCGAATCGATCCGGTCGATCTGGAAGGCGGTCGAGCGCGGATTGTTGCCGTCCAGCAGCACCAGATCCACCACCGGCGCCCGGGCTGCGATCATGGCATAGCGCGAGCGGTAGGTGAGCTGGCTGTCGGCCAGCTCCAGCAGCACGTCGAGGGCGCTGGCCGGCGCATCCAGTTCGGCGAAGGAGCGCAGATAGCGGCACATCCACACCGACCGCTCGATGCGGCGGCCAAGCTCCTGGAAGCGCCAGCCGGTCAGCCGGTTCATGTTTTCCTGGGTCAGGCCGGCAAAGGCGGACAAAAGCCGCAGGGCCTGGTTCGACCGGTCCAGGGCGTCGGCGGCGGTCGCCATCGGCGAGGCCGGGGTGGAGAGCAGGGCCGCCAGGTCGGTCAGCGCCCGCCACGCATCGGGCGACAGCCGGTCGCGGATCACCGAGCCGGCCATCTTGGCGCTGTTGACCACCGAGAGCGGGCTGCCGAACAGGTCCAGCCGCGACAGGATCGCCAGCAGGCTCGGCGGCTTGCCCCGGGTGGTGGGCGGCGGCATGGCGCCGACGGCGGTGAGCAGCGAGCGCAGCCGGCTGATGGCCGGTCCGGTCTCGGGGTCGCTTTCCGCCTGCCGGGCGGCAAGGGCCCGCACCACCCGCACGGTCGCCTCGGCGCGCTCGATATAGCGCGCCATCCAGAACAGGTTGTCCGCCGCCCGGCTCGGCAGGGAGCCGGTGACGCGGCGGATCTGGATCCGGTCCGGCGAGGGCAGCAGCGAGGTCTCGTGCACCGGCTCGGCGGAGGTGACCCAGGCATCGGCCGAGCGGCCGCCGCTCTGCATGGTCACGGCGCGGGCGTCCACCCGCTCCGACACCCGGCAGAAGCCGCCGGGCATCACCGACCAGCCATCGGCGGTGGCGGTGACGAACAGGCGCAGGATGAACGGGCGCGGCTCCAGCCGCCCGCCCGACCACACCGGCATGGTGGAGAGCCGCACCACTTCCTGGCCGACGAAATCGACACCGCGCCGGCGGATGGCGTCCACCAGCTTGGTCTTCTTTTCCGGCGCCAGCTCGGCGCCGATCACCGGGCCGTTGTCGAGGATGCCCGGCACCCGGTAGCCGAAGGCCGGCGCGATCACCATGGTGTCGAGATTGGCGAGCACGATCTCGCGCTCGCGCGGCTGGCCGCACCACCAGGTGGCGATGTTGGGCAGAAGCGGGGTGTCGCCCTGGATGTGGCGGCCAAGCTGGGGCCAGAAGGCCTGCAGCACCCGGCCTTCCGCCAGCCCCGAGCCGATGGCGTTGGCGATGGTGACCGATCCCGCCCGCACCGCCTGCAGCAGCCCCGGCACGCCGAGGCGCGAGGAGATGTTGAGTTCCAGCGGATCGGTGAAGTCGGAATCGAGACGGCGCAGCAGCACGTTCATCCGCCGGAGGCCGGACACCGTGCGCAGCATCAGCTCGTTGCCCTGAAGCGTCAGGTCCTCGCCCTCGACAAGCTGGAAGCCGAGATAGCGGGCAAGCAGCGAATGCTCGAAATAGGTCTCGTTGAGGGGGCCGGGGGTCAAAAGGCCGACCCGGGTTTCCTCGGAGCGGTTGAGGGCGGCCAGCCCGTCGCGCAGGGTGCGGAAGAAATCGGCCAGCCGCTCCACATTCATCGAGCGGTAGGTGTCGGTCAGGGCGCGGGCCAGCGCGATGCGGTTTTCCAGCGCGTAGCCCATGCCGGACGGCGCCTGGGTGCGGTCGCCCAGCACCCACCAGCGGCCATCGGGACCGCGGCCGACATCGACGGCATAGATGCGCAGGAAGCGCCCGCCCGGCGGGGTGACCCCCACCAGCGGCCGCAGATAATCCGGGTTGCCGGCAATCGCCGCCGCCGGCAGGGCGCCATCGGAGACCAGATGGCCGGGGCCATAGGAGTCCGCCAGCACGGCTTCCACCAGATCGGCGCGCTGCACCACGCCGGCCACCAGCTCGCGCCATTCGTCCTGGGCGATGATGAGCGGCACATGGGCCAGCGGCCACGGGCGCTCGCCGCCATTCGGGTCGTCATAGACCCGGTAGAACACGCCGGAATCCCGGAGCTGACGGTCGGCCGTGTCGAACCGGTGGCGCACGCCGGCGGCACCCAGATCCCCGAGCACGTCGATCAGCGGCCCCCAGTGCGGACGGATGGTGCCGTCCGCATCCATGAGCTCGTCGAACACGCCGGGAAGCGGGCTGTAGCCGGCAAGAAGCGCTTCCAGCCCCCGCTGGTCGGTCTTCTTCGGCAGGTCTCTGGCCGCGGCCATGGCTTTGTCCTGTCGTCGATCGCATGGGGGGCTGCGCACCCGCCACGCAAGGAGGGAGCCTCCTTTCGGAGGCTTCGTGTGCAGCGCCTCCGGATCCCCCGAACCGGAACGCAGCAGGGCCGGCAGTGGGCGCGATCCCGACCGTCTGGTCAAGATGGCGTCATTGCCGAAGCCGAATCATCCTAGCCGGCTTTTGGCGCGAGCGGCAGGGGCAAGCCGTTGGCGAGGCCGGACAATATATTCTGCGCCCGGAGCTTCCGGCCGGCGCG
>JBBSSF010000190.1:0-6933 GCA_038242345.1 Hyphomicrobiales bacterium | reverse complement strand
AGGAGGACGAGATCGACGCCGACGCGGTGTTCGCCAAGCTGAAGTCCATGACCCGGGCCGTGCCCGACGACGAGGACGACGACATCTGAGCCCCTCCCGCCCGTCCGGACGCTTCGGACGGCGACAGGTCCGACCAGCCGGCGGGCGGGTGTCTCCACACCCGCCCGTTCCGTTTTCTGCACGGCCGGCCGCGTGCCAGCCGGCCGCGACAGCGCGGCCCTTTCGCCCGGACGCAAACTGCGGGACACTGCCGGCCCGCAGATTTTCGATGCCCCCCCGACAAACGCTCGTCGCGGCCGGATGCGGATTTTCCCCGGCCCCTCGGAAAGCCAGGGGAAATCGGCCCCCTTGTCCGGGCCCCCGCGATCCGCATCCGCGGTCCCGGACGGGAAGACGTCCGCCGGTCCGCTGATCCCACCGCGCCCACAGGAGGCCGCCGGCCGATGCCCTCCGCGCCCGTTCAGGACACCCCGCCCGGCGGTCCGGATCCGCGCCGCGTCGGGGCCTTCCGGCTGGGGCTGGCGGCCGAGACCCGGGCGGCCTGGTGGCTGCGGCTGAAGGGCTATCGCATCCTCGGCCACCGCCTGCGCTTCTCGCGCGGCGAAATCGACCTTGTCGCTCGCCGCGGCCGCGTCGTCGCCATCGTGGAAGTGAAGGCGCGCGCCAGCATCGACGCGGCGATTGCCGCGGTGACGCCGGCCAGCCGGCGCCGCATCGTGGCGGCTTCCCAACAGTGGCTCGCCCGCAACCCGGCCTATGCCGGCTTCGGCCTGCGCTTCGACATCGTCGCGCTGGCGCCGCGCCGGCTGCCGGTGCACCTCGTCTCCGCCTTCACCGCCGATCCCTGATAGCAGGGATCCTTGAAAAGGATCCCTTGCCCTTCCGGTGCGGATTTCTCATGCCATTGGCGCACATGAAAAATCTGCGGCTCTTCCGGCGCACGGATGCGGTCGGCACTTCGCGTGCCCGACACGAGCGGCCACAAGAAAAAGGCCACGCCCCGTTTGCGCGGGTGCGCGGCCTGTCATCCTCCGGATCCGGCCCGGCCCGCGGTGGCGCCCGGAAGCGCCCCCGCCGACCGCTCCCGGTCGTCACAGCACGAGGGAGAAATCCCCCGTGCCGAGCGCCGAGACACCGGTGAGGGTGGCGACCAGCAGCGGCTCGCGATCCTCGCCCTTGCCGTCGGCATCGAACCACAGCCGGCTGGTGTCGGTCTCGAACAGGAAGGTCGGGCTGCTGCCCGAGGCCACCGGGTTCGCCCCCTGGACCAGCACGACGGAATAGGTGCTGGCAAGGCCGAAGGAGATGCGGCTGACGGCGAGGGTGTCCTGACCGCGGGTGAAGTCGGTCACGACATCGCCGGCCGAATAGGTGTCGGTGAACACGAAGCTGTCGCGGCCGGCGCCACCGGTCATCAGATCGCCATTGTAGCCGCCGCTCAGCGTGTCGTTGCCGCCGCCGCCCACCAGCACGTCATCGCCCGAGCCGCCCGACAGGCTGTTCGCCCCGCCGTCGCCGGTGATGTCGTCGTCGAAGGCGGAGCCGACGACATGCTCGATGGAGGTCAGTTTCAGGCCGGCCGCCATGCCGTCATTCTTGCTGTTGTCGGCGAGATTCACCTTGGCGGAGGTGTTGGAATAGGAATTGGCGAAGGACAGGGTGTCGCTGCCGGTGCCGCCATTGAAGATGTCGGTGCCGGTGAAGGCGGTGCGGAACAGCATGTCGTTGCCGGCATCGCCCGACAGGCTGTCATTGCCGGCGCCGTCATAGAGCATGTCGCTGGCGCCGCCGCCCTTCAGCACGTCGTTGCCGTCATTGCCGTGCAGCACGTCTTCCCGGTCACCGCCGGTGACGCGATCCGCACCGGACGTGCCGTTGAAATCCATCTTCTCCATCTGGGAGAAGCTGGTGCTGCTGTTCACCCGCACGGCGCCGGTCGAGAAGGTGAAGGCGACGCCGGTCGTCAGCGACTGGAGATCCACCGACACCATGTCGATGCCGGTGCCGCCGAAGGCCTGGTCGCCGGCGCCGATATAGAGGATGTCATCGCCGGCATCGCCGTTGACCACGTCCTTGGCCGTGTCGCCCCAGTATCCGGCCGCCCACAGCATGTCGTTGCCGGCGCCACCGGAGATCTTGTCGGCCCCGTCGCCGCCATAGATCCAGTCATCGCCGCCCAGACCCGACAGGGTGTCGTTGCCGTCCCCGGCGTCGAAGGTGTCCGAGAGCGCACCGCCGGTGAGCTTGTCGGCACCGGAGCCGGTGGCGAGGGAAACCGCCTCGAAATTGCGCAGCGTCACGTCGCCATTGGTGAGGGTGGCGAGCGCCCCGAGGGTGAAGGTCATGGCCCGGGTGGCATCGGAGCGATCGATCTCGGCATAGTCCGAGCCGCCGCCGCCATTGGCGTCCAGCACGCCGGCCATGCCCATCACGCCGGCGTTGAACGACAGCCGGTCATTCTCGGTGCCGAGGTCAATGACCGTCTTGTCGCCACCCGCGTGCGCCTCGTTCACGTAGAGGACCACATAATCGGCACCGGCACCGGTCTTGATGCTGTTGTTTCCGCCGGAATCGCGCACGATGTCATCGCCGGCGGCGGAATCCATCGTGTCGTTGCCGAGGCCACCGTCAAAATAGTCGTTGGCGAAGCTGCCGGTCAGCTTGTCATTGCCGCCGGCGGAATTGAACGTCACCTGAAGCGCGCTGCCGGCGGTCAGGGTGTCGTTGCCGTCGGCCGTGAAGACGCTGAAGAACTCGACGTCGGTGGCCGTGGTGCCGTTCGACACCTTGGCAAGCCGGCCGGTCATGGAGAAGGACAGCGCCTGGGTGCCAAGCGTCGACAGGTTGATCTCGGCAAAGTCGATGCCGGCTCCACCCGAGAGGGTGTCCTTGCCACCGCCGGCGGTGAGGGAGTCCTGGCCGGCGCCGCCGATCAGGCTGTCATTGCCGAGGCCGCCGAGCAGGGCATCGTTGCCCGAACCGCCGTTCAGGACGTCGTTGCCGTCCTCGCCGAAGAAGGTGTCGTTGCCGGTTCCGCCGGTATAGCGCTCCACCCCGGCAGTCCCGTCGACATAATAGTGCTCGATGTTGATGAGGGTCGAGCCATCGGAGAGCCGGTTGAGAGTGCCCGGCGCCTTGACCGTGAAGCTGCCGGCCAGATCGTTGATGGTAACGCGGTCCTCGCCGGCGCCGCCGTCGATCGTGTTGCGGCCTTCGCCGATGCGGAAGGAGATCTGGTCATTGCCGGCCCCGGCAATCACCTTGTCATCACCGGTCCCGGTGTAGATGTAGTCGTCGCCCGTGCCGGCGTCGATGGTGTCGTTGCCGGCGCTGCCATCGATGAAGTCGCCGCCGCTGCCGGCCTTCAGGCTGTCGTGGCCCTCCATGCCGTAGAGGGTGTCGATGCCGGCGCCGCCGTCGAGCAGGTCATTGTCGGCGCCGCTCGCCAGAATATCGTTGCCCGTGCCGCCGGTCAGGGTGTCCTTGCCCGCGCCGCCGTCCAGGGAATCCGCGCCGCCACCGCCGGTGAGCTTGTCATTGCCGGCATCGCCGATGAAGCGGTCGGCCCACAGCCCGCCCGTGAGGGAGTCGGCATAGGCGGTGCCGGTCATCTCTAAGCGCTCGACACCGGTGATGCTCGCGCCGAGGAAGGTCAGGCTGGCCGTCGGGTCGAGGGCCGTGAAGCGGGCCGCGCTCGTCTGGGTGGAGAGCGACACCTCCATGGTGTCGGTGCCGATGCCGCCGTCGATGCGGTCGCCATTCCAGTTGAGCAGCGCCTGGTCGGAGAAGCGGTCGTCGCCCAGGCCGCCATTCAGCGTGTCCGCGCCGGCGCCACCGCTGATGCCGTCGCTGCCCGATCCGCCGAGGATGCTGTCGGCCCCGGCTTCACCCGACAGGACGTCCGACTGGAAGCCGCCATCGACGACATCATTGCCGTCCCCACCCATCAGGTAGTCGGTCGAGAAGTAGCCATACAGCTTGTCGTTGCCGCCACCGCCCGAGATGTAGTCGAAATCGTTGCTCCCCTTGAGGGTTTCTGCCGCCGAAGTTCCGAAATAAGTCGCCATATCCTGACCTGAATCTCTTGCAGATCGAAAGCGCTATTAAAGAAACGGAAGCGTATGCCACACCAATACCAGTGCAGACGGCTTCAATCCTCTCAATACGCAACAAATCTGCGCCGCCGACGCGCGCTCTTGGGGGAAACGAGACAATTTTAGACTTCCTCCAATTACAGGAGTGCCAGCACGACCGGAAGCGGCAGGGACTACACGTTGCGAAACAAAGTCGCGGCGGATCTTCTCTTCCGGAGAAGGGATGCCGCGGCCTCCGGCGGACGGGCCCGCGCCGGGAGGGGCCGCCGCCGGAGATTCCGGCGGCGGTCGCGGATCATGCCCAAGACCCCCGAGAAGGGCTCCCTGGCCGTCCGATGCGGATTTCCCATGCGGCTGGAGCCGATGGGAAATCCGCTGTTCTTCAGGCGCTAAGGTGCGGTCAGCACTTCGTGCGGCTGGTATCAGACGAACACGAAGTCGCTGGCCGAGAGGGCGGTGACCCCGTTGAGGGTGGTCACCAGCACGGCTTCCTGACCGCTGCCACGGCCATCGGCATCGAACCACAGCCGGCTGGTGTCGGTCTCGTAGAGGAAGGACGCGCCGGTGCCCGTAGGCGCCGGATCGGCATTCTGGACGAGGGACAGGGTGTAGGTCTCGGCCAGGCCGAAGGCCGCGCGGGAGATGGCGATGTGGTCCTCGCCGCGGGTGAAGTCGGTCACCACGTCGCCGGCGCCGGCGGTCACGTCGTCGAACACGAAGGTGTCCTGCCCGGTGCCGCCGGTCAGCTGGTCGGAGCCGGAGCCGCCGGTCAGGGTGTCGTTGCCGTCCCGGCCCGAGAGCACGTCGCCGCCGCCACCGCCGCGGATGACATCGGCCCGGGCGCTGCCGGCGATGTCGTCATCGTTCAGCGAGCCGATCACGGTCTCGATGTTGCGCACGATCAGGCCGCGGGCCAGACCGTCATTGAGGCTGGCGGAGGCGAGGTCGAGCCTGGCCGAGAGGCCGCCATAATAGCTGCCGAACGACAGGACGTCGGAGCCCGCGCCGCCGTCGAAGAGATCCTTGCCCGAGAACTCGTCGCGCAGGAACAGGTCGTTGCCGGCATCGCCATAGAGGCTGTCATTGCCGGCGCCATCCTGGAGGATGTCGTCGCCGCCGCCGCCGCGCAGCGCATCATTGCCGGCGCCGCCTTCCAGCGCGTCGCCGAGCGTGCTGCCGGTGACCTTGTCGTCTCCCTCCGACCCGACGAATTCGAGGCTCTCCATCTCCGAGAAGGTGGTGCTGGCGTTCACCAGCACCGTGCCGGTGGAGAAGGCGAAGGTGACCCCGGTGGCGAGCGCGGACAGATCCACCGACACCATGTCGATGCCGGTGCCGCCGATCGCCTGGTCGGCGCCGGTGATGTGGAGCCGGTCGTCGCCCGCCCCGCCATTCAGCACGTCGCGGACGGTGTCGCCGCCATAGCCCGTGGCCCACAGCGCGTCATTGCCGTCGCCGCCAGAGAGCCGGTCGGCGCCGGCCCCGCCCTGGAGCCAGTCGTCGCCGCCCTGCCCGTCGAGGATGTCGTTGCCGCCATTGCCGCTGAAGCTGTCGGAGAGGGCACCGCCCGTCAGGCTGTCATTGCCGGAGCCGGTGGTGAGGGACACGCGCTCGAAATTGCGCAGGACCACATCGCCATTGCCGAGGGTGGCAAGCGCCCCGAGGGTGAAGGACATGGCGCTCGTGCTGCTGGCGCGCGAGATCTCGGCGGTGTCCTCGCCGGTACCGCCATCGGCGCTCAGGGAGCCGAGGGTCGAGCTGATGCCGACATTGAAGGACACCCGGTCGTTGCCGGCGCCCCGATCGACGGTCGGGGGATAGCCGCCGGCATGGGCCTCGAACACGTCCAGCACCACCCGGTCGTCGCCCGCACCGGCGACGATGCTGTTGGTGCCGCCGATATCGGTGATGGTGTCGTCGCCGGCGCCGCCGTCGATGGTGTCGGAGCCGGTGCCGCCGCTCAGATAATCATGCCCGTCGCCGCCGACGAGCTGGTCATTGCCGGCCCCGGCCATGAAGCTGACCTGCTGGGCGGCCCCCGCCTTCAGGATGTCGTTGCCGGAACCGGTGGTGACGTTGAAGATCTCGACTTCCGTGGCCGTCGTGCCGGTGGAGGCGCGGCCGGTGGTGCCGCTGACGGTGAAGGAGAGGTCGCGGGTGCCGAAGGACGACAGGTCGATGTCGGCCGTGTCGACGCCAGTGCCGCCGACCAGGGTATCGCGGCCGCCGCCGCCGGACAGGGTGTCGTTGCCGTCGCCGCCCGTCAGGCTGTCATCGCCGAGACCGCCGAACACGCCATCATCGCCCGCCCCGGCATTGATCCGGTCGTTGCCGCTGAAGCCGTAGATCCGGTCGTTGCCGGCCCCGAGAGTGATGGTATCGGCGCCGTTGGACGCCTCGATGGAATAGGCCTCGACATTGATGACGGTGGTGCCGTCGGACAGCCGGGTGGTAACGCCCGGATCGAGGGCGACGAAGCTGCCGGAAACGCCCGTCAGTGTCAGCAGATCGATGCCGGCGCCGCCATCGATCACGTTGACGCCCTCGCCCGCACGCATGACGATCTCGTCATTGCCCGTGCCGGCGGTCACCCGGTCATTGCCCGAGCCGGTGATGATGTAATCGTCGCCCGAGCTGCCATCGAGGGTGTCGTTGCCCGCGCCGCCGTCCATGTAGTCGTTGCCGAGGCCGGCCTTCACCAGGTCGTTGCCGGTTTCGCCATAGAGGGCATCGCGCGCGGCACCGCCATCGAGGGTGTCATTGTCGGAGCCGCCCGACAGGGTGTCCTCGCCATTGCCGCCGACGAGGGAATCCCGTCCGTCGCCGCCATCGAGGATGT
>JBBSSF010000189.1:0-6960 GCA_038242345.1 Hyphomicrobiales bacterium | reverse complement strand
TCGTGGCCGATGACAGCGCCTCCTTCGCCATCACGCCGGTGAATATCGGCCTGCCCTACAATACCACGGGCCTGCTGCACTTCCTGGGGCGCCTGCCGCTCAATCTCATCAAGGAGATGTTCTTCACCGCCGCGCCCATCAAGGCGGAGGAGGCCTCGCGCTGGGGCCTCGTCAACTATCTGGTGAAGGAAGAGGAGCTGGAAAGCTTCACCCACACGCTTGCCACCGGCATCGCCATGAAGGCGCCGCTGGCGATCGCCGTGGTGAAGGAGCAGCTGCGCGTGCTGACCGACTTCCAGCCGATCGCCGCCCAGGTGTTCGAGCGCATCCAGGACATGCGGCGCGAAGTGTTCGACAGCCACGATTTCCAGGAAGGGCTGCAGGCCTTCCTCGAAAAGCGCAAGCCGGTGTTCAAGGGGGAGTGATACCAGGCGCACGAAGTGCTGACCGCACCGTGCGCCTGAAGAACAGCGGATTTCTCATATGCTCCAATGGCATGAGAAATCCGCAGCGGAATACCAAGGATTCTGTCTCAAAGGATCTTTTGGACAGGCAGTCCCCGACGAAAAAAGGCCGCGCCCCGGTTCACCCGGCGGCGCGGCCTGATACCAGGCGCACGAAGTGCTGACCGCACCTTAGCGCCTGAAGGGCAGCAGATTTCTCATATGCCCCAAGGGCATGAGAAATCTGCATCGGAATACCAAAGAGTCCTCTTCGAGGATCTTTGGTATGATCCGTTTGCGCCACCCGAAGGCGGCAGCGTCACCTCACGGAACGTAGGTCAGCGTCATCGAGGAGATGCCGGCGGCGATGTTGAAGCCTTCCTGCACCTGGGTCGACAGCGGCTGAAGCGCAATCGACTTCTCGAAGCCGCCGAGCAGCACGTTGGCGCCAAGGCCAACCGTCACCGTCGCTTCCGCCGACAGGCCACCATACTGGCCGGCCAGGGCGCCCAGATCCATCTTCTTGGACGGCGCCAGCACGCCCCAAACGATCTGGGTCGCCTTGGTCTCGCCAATGTCGATGCCGAATTCCGAGATCGTGCCGGAATAGGCCTGCTCCGGGCCGCCACCCGCCGGCTTGAACGTGCACGCCAGCGACGTCGTCGAGCCAATGATGAAGCCGAGATTCCTGCCCTCGCGGCACGACAGCACGCCGATATTGACCTTGTCGGACGCGAAAGCCGGAGCGCCAGCCGCAACCCCGGCGGCGACAAGAGCCGCAACGGCAATGAGTTTCTTCATGGACATCGAAAATCCCCCCGGGGATCATGCACACGGCCGCAGCCGCCTGCTTGGGCACAAGTCATGCCAGGCGCACGAAGTGCTGACCGCACCTTAGCGCCTGAAGGGCAGCAGATTTCTCATATGCCCCAAAGACATGAGAAATCTGCATCGGAATACCAAGGAGTCCTCTTCGAGAATCTTTGATATCACCACATCCGGCTGTCCCTTTCGGTCAACCGGACACGCTCACCCTTATCCCCCGCCCCCGGCCACGCGCAAGGCACGAGACCGGGAGCCGGTATTTCCCCCAAGGTGTGATGGTCAGCCGGCGAAATTGGCCGCGATGCGCTGGCGCAGATAGTCCGCCGCGGTGATCGGGGCATATTTGCCCTCCGGCCCCGCGATGATGACATCGCGATTGGCCTGGCAGAAGAAGGGCAGCGACAGGCGCGGCCCGAGATAGCCATCAGGCTTGGGCATGCGCACCCGGTGCAGGGTCGACTTCAGCTTGTCATCGCTCCAGCGCATCAGCATGTCGCCGATATTGCAGGTGACGACGCCGGCCACCGGCTCCACATCGGTCCACGCGCCGGCCTGCGCGTCCTTGCCCGGGCAGACCTGAAGGCCGCCCTGCCCTTCCTTCTGGTGCAGAAGGGTCAGGCAGTCGAAGTCCGAATGGGCGCCCGCGCGCCAGAAGTTGAAGTCCTCCGGCTTGGCGTGGCTCATGTCGAGATAATGGATCAGCCGCAGGGTCGACTGATAGTCCGGCGAGGACGGATCATGCGCCTTGGTGAAGAAATCCCGTGCAAAGCCGAGCTTCACGGCAAAGCAGGAGAGGATCTGCATGCCCAGCGCCCAGTTCCGGGCCTCGAAGGAGAGCATCTTCTCCCTGAAGCCGGGCAGCGCGGCCTCGTCGGGCCACAGACCGGTCATGCGCGGCCGGGTGATCTGATAGGATTCCTTGTTGTCCGGCGTGCCCGTGGACGGGCGCACCTGGGCGCGGAACTCCCAGCCGGCATTGGTGCCGTTCAGCAACGGCAGCTTTTCCTTCGTCTCCGTCGGCAGGTCGAAGAAGCGGCCGGCCATCTCGAACGCCGCGTCGATGTCTTCGAGCGCGATGCCATGGTTGACGATCTGGAAGAAGCCGACTTCGGTCGCCGCCTGCCAGAGCTGGTCGCAGATCTCGCCGAAACGGGCATCGAAATCGGAGAAATCGACCACCGGGATCGAACGCGCGACTTCGGTGCCATAGCCACCGATGGTGGATTCAAGCTCAAGCTCGGCCATGCGCGGAGCGGCGGAGGAAGACGTCATGAGAAACCTCACATCGAAGACGAACGAACGCCACAAGGCGCCACGAGAGCGATGATGAGGGAGCAATCTCCGACGCCCGACGGGCGCTGACCGATTCTACTCCCGGAAAACAGGAAGTCTTCGGATCCCCGGACGGCGATTGCGCGCCCCGACCAGATCCGGAATGACGTCAGAGTAGCGGAAAGGACGCGCCCTCGCCAGCACGGAATTTCGCTCGGCGCGTGCGCAAATTGCGCACACGGAGACCGGCCGGAGCCCCCCCGGGATCCCCACAACCTCGACATGCTCCGGCATCCCCTCTAGGCTGCATCCGCGACATGCCCGGCGACAGGCCGGACAGGACAGGGCAAGGGGACCCCCAAGTGTACATCGACCTGCGCATTTCCGGCGGCTCACCGGAGACGGTGGCCTGGGCGGGCTACATGTCCTATGTGGGCTCGGTGGACGTGACGGCCCTTGCCGATGGCGGCTGGGTGACGAGCTGGCAGAACGGCTCGGCCGGCAGCTACACCACCCAGTCCCTCACCCATGCCGTCTACGGGCCCTCCGGCGGCACGCCAACGCAGATTTCGGCGGGCACCGTCTCCTCCTTTGAGGTGACGGCGCTTGCAAGCGGCGGGTGGGCCGCCACCATCCAGTTCAATGGCGGTTACTGGACCGGAGCCTCCTTCGTCCGCACCCGGGGACATGCGGAGGATGGCTCGACGCTCTCGGACGCGCGGGCGGATGTCAGCCCGTCCACGACCGCGACCGCGGCCCTGGCCGATGGCGGCTGGGTCGTGCTGCGCAGCCAGACCGGCTACACGATCTACACTCCGGAGGACACCGGCGTCTTCCTCGACCATTATTCCGCTGACGGGCAGGTGATCGGTGACGCGCGCCGCGTGTCGACGACCCGGGTGCAAAATGATGTCGCGGGGCTTGCCGGCGGCGGCTGGGTCGTGGCGCTGGACGATGATTTCCGGCTCTATGACGCGGCCGGCAAGGCCGGCGCGGCCGGATCGCTGCTGAAGGCGGGCGAGCGCCTCCATGATGACCTCCAGCTCACCGCCCTCGCCTCCGGCTCGTGGCTGGCCACCTGGACGACCTATTCCGCCAACGAGAACGATCTCGACCTGCGCCAGCGCCTGTTCACCGGCAGCAAGGCCGTCTCGACCACCGTCACCGCCGTCAACAGCACGGTCCGCGGCGCCCAGCATGAGCTGACGACCACCGCCCTTGAGGATGGCGGCTGGGTGTCGGTCTGGGTTTCCGACGGTCAGGATGGCGACGGCACCGGCATCTATGCGCGGATCTTCAACGCCAATGGCACGGCCCGCACCGCCGAGTTCCGCGTCAACGACGTCACCGCCGGCAACCAGACCGACGCGGATGTCGCCATGCTGGAGGATGGCCGCTTCGTCATCACCTGGACGACGCCGGTCACCAGCAGCAGCACCGGCACCACCCGAAGCCATGTCTCCCAGGCGGTCTATGAGGCCGATGGGACCTTCCTCGCCCGCGGCCAGGTCTCCAGCACCGGCTCGTCCGGCGAGAGCGATGCCTCGGTGGCCGCCCTCGCCGATGGCGGCTGGGTCATCGCCTGGCAGGCCCTGGGCATCACCCCCTATGGCTACAACGAATCGCAGATCCGCCAGCAGAGCTTCCACCTCAGCGATTTCCGTCCGGGCATCGACGGCACCGGCGGCAATGACCGCCTGACCGGCACGGCCATCGGCGAGGAGATCAACGGCTTTCCCGGCAACGACACCCTGGACGGCCGCGGCGGCGCCGACACCATGACGGGCGGAGCCGGAGACGATCTCTATATCGTCGATTCCATCCGCGACCGCGTGGTGGAGGCCGGGCTCGAAGGCAGCGACACGGTGCGCGCGTCGGTTTCCTACGGGCTGCCGATCAATGTCGAGCATCTGGTGCTGACCGGCGCCGGCGATGCCGACGGCACCGGCAACGGCCTTGCCAACCGGATCACCGGCACGGCCGGCGACAACCTGCTGAGCGGGCTTGCCGGCAACGACACCCTGGAGGGCAAGGGCGGCGTCGACATCCTGATCGGCGGCGCCGGCAACGACACCTATGTCCTCGACGCCGGCGCGGCCGCCATCCGCGACACCGCCGGCCTCGACACGGTGACGACGACCCTCACCCGGTCGCTGGCCGAATTCCGCACCGTGGAGGCCCTCACCCTTCTCGGCAGCCGGGCGATCGACGGAACGGGCAACACCCTGGCCAACCTTCTGACCGGCAACGCCGCCGCCAACCGGCTCGATGGCGGGGCGGGCAATGATTCCCTTTCCGGCGCGGCCGGCCGCGACAGCCTGACGGGGGGCACCGGCAACGACACCCTCGATGGCGGCGCCGGGATCGACCGGCTGACCGGCGGGACCGGTGCGGACCGCTTCCTGTTCGACGTCGCCCCCGGCGGCAGCAACGGCGCCGACATCCTCGTCGACTTCGATCCCCGGGACGATGTCATTGCGCTGGAAAATGCCGTCTTCACCCGGCTCACCTCCACGGGCACCCTGAGCGCGACGCGCTTCAAGGATCTGTCCCTTGGCCGGGCCGATTCCAGCGACCTGATCCTCTATGACCGCGCGGACGGCGAGATCTTCTATGACGCCAACGGCGCGGCCGGCGGCGGCCTCGTGGCCTTTGCCAGCGTGCGCGCCGGCACAGTGCTGACGGCCGCCGACTTCCTCGTGGTCTGACGGGAACCGGCGGTCGGGAGACTTTTCCGGCCGCCGACCTGTTATCGGCGGATGCGGCCCCACTCCCGGCTTGCCCAAAGTCCCGGCGCGCACTAGGGTCCAGCCGCCTCGCGCGCGCGGGTCCTGTCCCGCCGGCGCGCGACGGGGCATGCCGGACCGTCCGTCCCCCGGAAAAAGCGGGAGGAGACGGACCGGATCAAGCCGGAACGGGGCCGGCCCGCAGATCGCAGACCAGGACGCGCGGCTTTCCTCCTCGCCGGACACGTTACGCAAACGCATGTGGACCGACCGGCTCTCTGCGCGGCCGAACAACCCCGCGATCCGAGCCGACACGTGAAGGAACGAGACCCATGGGGTTCATCGCCGATGCCCTGTCGCGGGTGAAGCCGTCCGCGACCGTCGCCGTCACCGCCAAGGTGGCCGAACTGAAGCGGCAGGGGCGCGAGGTCATCGGCCTCGGCGCCGGTGAACCGGACTTCGACACGCCGGACAACATCAAGGACGCCGCCATCAAGGCGATCCAGGCCGGCAAGACGAAGTACACCCCGGTCGATGGCATCATCGAGCTGAAGCAGGCCATCGTCGACAAGTTCAAGCGCGAGAACGGTCTCGACTACAAGACCTCGGAAGTCTCCGTCGGCACCGGCGGCAAGCAGGTGCTGTACAACGCGCTGATGGCGACGGTGAACCCGGGCGATGAAGTCATCATCCCGGCGCCCTACTGGGTTTCCTATCCGGAAATCGTGCAGCTGGCGGGTGGCACCCCGGTTATCATCACCGCCTCCACCGAGACCGGCTTCAAGGTGACACCGGACGCGCTGGACGCGGCCATCACCCCGGCGACCAAGTGGTTCATCTTCAACTCGCCGTCCAACCCGACCGGAGCCGCCTATTCCAAGGCCGAGATCCGGGCGATTGCCGACGTGCTCCTGAAGCATCCCCAGGTCTGGGTGCTGACGGACGACATGTACGAGCACCTGGTGTTCGACGGCTTCGAGTTCGCCACCATCGTCCAGGTCGAGCCGGCCCTGAAGGCCCGCACGCTGACCATGAACGGCGTCTCCAAGGCCTATTCCATGACCGGCTGGCGCATCGGCTATGCCGCCGGCCCGGTGGACCTCATCAAGGCCATGGCGACCATCCAGTCGCAGTCGACCTCCAACCCGTGCACCATTTCCCAGTGGGCATCGGTCGAGGCGCTGAACGGCACCCAGGACTTCATCCCGAAGAACGCCGCGATCTTCCAGGAGCGCCGCGATCTGGTGGTGTCGATGCTGAACCAGGCGACGGGCATCGTCTGCCCGAAGCCGGAAGGCGCCTTCTACGTGTTCCCGTCGATCGCCGCCCTCATCGGCAAGAAGACCCCCGAGGGCAAGGTGATCGCCAATGACGAGGACTTCGTGACCGCGCTTCTGGAGACGGAAGGCGTGGCGGTGGTGCACGGCTCGGCCTTCGGCCTCGGCCCGAACTTCCGCATCTCCTACGCCACCTCGAATGCGCTGCTGGAGGAATCCTGCCGGCGCATCCAGCGCTTCGCGGCCAGCCTGGTCTGAGCGCTTCCTGTCCCATGAAAAGGCCCCGGCGGATCCGCTCCGCCGGGGCTTTTCTTTTGCTTGCGGGAAAGATGGGCTCAGGCCGCCCGGGCGGCGCCGAAGGCGTCGAAGCCGGCAACGATCTCGTCGGAGTGGCGGCGGGCGCCGGCCTGCAGATAT
>JBBSSF010000188.1:0-6977 GCA_038242345.1 Hyphomicrobiales bacterium | reverse complement strand
GGCCGAGGTTGCCGCCGTCGCCGAGCCGGCCTGATCGCGGAGGCTCCCGAAAAGGGTCCCCGGTCGGGCCGGGGCCGCCGGCCGGGGGCTGCTTCCGGCCGGCCGGCGGATCTGGCAGGGTGCGTGCCATGACGAGCGGACGGGCACGACAGGAAAACGGGGCCGGGGGACGGGCGGGCGTGCGCGCGCTCACCCGCGGCCTTGCCATCCTCAGGCATGTGAACAGCGCCGGCGAGTGCCGGCCGGGGGAGATCGCCGCGGCGCTCGGCATTCCCCGGCCGTCGGTCTACCGGCTGCTGGCCACCCTGGAGGAGGAGGGCTATGTCGTCTTCTCCGCCTCGGCCAACCGGGTGCGGGTGACGCGGCTGGCCGCCAGCCTCGGCGATGGCTATGCCCGCACCTCGCGGCTGTGCCAGGTGGCGGGGCAAGTGTTCGGCGCCCATGCGCCGCGGATCGTCTGGCCCCTCGATCTCTCCGTCTACCAGAATGCCGCCATGGTGGTGCAGGAGACCACCCATGGCCGCAGTCCGCTCTCGGTGGACCGCGGCATGGTGGGATACCGGATGCCGATGCTGTCCACCTCCTCGGGCCGGGCCTATCTCGGCCACTGCAGCCCGGCGGAGCAGGACATCATCCTCGATCACATCCGGCGGCTGGGCGATCCCGAGGATGCGCCCTATCTGGAGCCGGTGCGGCTGAAGGCGATGCTGGACGAGGTGGCGGCAACCGGCATCGGCACCCGCTTTCTCGGCGAGTTCCGCGCCCAGACCTCGTCCATCGCCGTTCCGGTGATGGTCGGCGGCCGGGTGGAGGCGTGCGTCTCCATCATCCTGATCCGCACGGCGCTCTCGCCCGCCGAGGCCGTCGACCGCTTTGCCGGACCGCTGAAGCAGATGGCCGGCGAGATCGCCGCCGCCATGGAGCGGGACGGCGATCCCGGCTGAGCCCCATGCAAGAGGGGGCGCCGGTGGAGCGCCCCCTGTCGCTTTTTGAAAAGTCAGAGCATTTTCCGTTCGCTCCGGCTCACGGAAAAAAGCTCCAAGATTTTAATTTGCCGCATTTTCTTCACGCGAACCGGTGTCCACTTCGCTTGAAAACGCTCTAGAAGCGCTCGAAATATTCGCGCTGTTCCCAGTCTGTGACGGCGGAGAGGAAGCGGCCGATGGCCGAGCGGGCGATGTTCAGATAGTAGCCGACGAAATCGGCGCCGAAGGTGTCGCGGTAGAGGGCGGACGCCTCCAGCGCTTCCACGGCGTGGATCAGGTCGATGGGCATGGCCGGCGCGCCGGCGATCGCCCGCGGATCGCTGACCGGATCGCCCGGGTCGGTGGCCTTCCGGATGCCGTCGAGGCCGGCGAAGATCTGGCTGGCCATGTAGAGATAGGGGTTGGCGCAGGGCTCGCCGACCCGGTTCTCCAGATGGGTGCCCGGATCCCCCGGACCGCCGATGAGGCGCAGCATGGCGCCCTTGTTGTCATAGGACCAGGTGGCATATTTCGGCGAGAGCGGGCTGGCGTTCAGCCGCTTGTAGCCGTTGATCGTCGGGTTGGAGAAGGCGGCGCCGGCGGCGAAGTGCTCGATGAGGCCGCCGACGAACTGCCGGCCGAGGGGCGAGATCAGCCCCGAGGGATCGGTGAAGGCGTTGCGGCCGTCGGAGATGCGGCCGAGGGACTGGTGCAGGTGCCAGCCGGTGGAGAAGGCGTTGGGCAGGCCGGGCGTCGCCATGAAGCTGGCGAGCAGCCCGTTGCGCCGGGCGATCTGCTTGATGGCGGTGCGCAGGAACAGCATCGCGTCGGCCGCCTCGATGCCGACCAGCGGATCGAGGGTCACCTCGATCTGGGACGGTCCCCATTCCGGCTCGATCACCCGGAGCGGCAGGCCGAGGCCGATCAGGGCCTTGCGCAGGGTGGAGATGAACGGATCCGCCCCGTCCAGGACATCGGCGCTGAAATACTGGTAGCCGTGCTGGAGGGCGCTGACCCGGGGCGGCTCGGCCGGCATGCCGCAGGATTCAAAGCCGAGCTTCGGATCCTCGATCCTGAACAGGGTGCATTCCAGCTCGATGCCGCCGACGAAGGAGAGGTCCCGTTCGGCGAGCGCCGCGCAGGCCCGCTGCATCACATAGCGGCTGTCGAACGGGCAGCGCTCGCCGCTCGACAGGTAGAGGTCGCCGAGCACCATGGCGGTGCCCGGTGCCCAGGGCAGCACGCGGAAGGTGGAAAGGTCCGGCAGGAGATACATGTCGGCGCAGCCGCCCATGTCCGTCCGTCCGAAGCCGCCATCGGGATTGAACACCGGCAGGCAGATCGCGGAGGACGAGTCCATCGCCAGCACCGCGACGCCGGTCGGCATGCCGTTGCGGGCCACCTTGGCGAAATGCCGGGCCTCGATCGGCCGGGCGCGGACGATGCCGTGCACGTCGCAGAAGGCGACGCGGACAACCTCGATCTCCTTTTGCGCGATGAGGGCGCGGACATTTTCGAGCTGTTCGGCCCAGGCCTCTGTCTCCAGGCCCAGCCGGCCGATGAGATTGGCCATGCCGAGCTTGCTCGTGGTCTCGTCGATCGTCTTGTGCACCATGATGTGCCGGCCCCGGGGTCAGAGTGTGAAGCTGAGATTGGTCTGCGGCTTGTCGGCATCAAACAGGTTGATGCGCTTGAGCACGATCCGCCACCGGTCGTCCTCCCGCCGCAGGATGAAGCCGTTCCAGCCCGCCTTCAGGCCGTACTCGCCGGCAAACAGCGTGCGGATCTCGAAGGTGCACAGCACGTGGATCTCGTCCGGTCCGGCGGGGATCAGCTCGATGTTGCTGTAGCTGTGCACGGTGCGGGTGGGGGGAAGCTGGGAATAGGCCTTGCCGGTCAGGATGCGGTCGACCCGCTCCTCCATCCGGCGGCGGTCGTTGAACTCCCAGGAGATGGTGCGGGCGGGATCGCGCCCGGTGACGTCGGCGGCGATCCAGTAGGCGGCGTCCTCCGTGAAGAGGCCGAGCCATTCTTCCAGCCGGTGCTGGTCGATATAGCGCGCCTCCTGGAACAGCAGGCGCCGGCAGGCATCGGCATCGTCGGGCTCGGGCAGGAGAGACGGGTCGATCTCCTCCAGCTCCAGCCAGCCGCGGACGATAGCCGTCAGGCGGGAATAATAGGCGAGGTCGAAATAGCCGGCCTGGGCGAGCGCGGTCATGCCGCCTTCTCCTTGCTCTCGGCGGAGGAATCCATCAGGGCGCGCCAGGCGGCCCAGTAGGCGCGGGGGTGGAGGTCGGACGAGATCGGCTCGCGCCAGTGGCCGTCGCTGTCGCGGGTGCGCCGGGCGCCGTCGATATGGCGGGCGATGTTCACCCATTCCATCTCCGGAACCTCTTCCAGACCGACCTGGCAGGCCTCGAAATTGGCGGCGTCGTCCACCTCGCCGAAGGACGGGAAGTCCTCCTGCATGCGCATCCGGATGGCGTTGATCTCGTCGGGCACGCCGTCGAGGGTGGTCGCATACCAGTTGATGACGCAGGTGTTGGCCGAGACCGGCTCCAGCACCTGGATCTGGTTGCCGATGATGAGCAGGTTCGGGAAGATGTTGAGGTTGATGCCCGAGCCGGTGGAGCCGTCGAGGAGGTCGAGGGCCTGTTCCTCGCCGAGTGCCGCGTTCAGCTGCTCCCACAGGATCTCGCGGCCGGGCAGCACATGCTGCCGCTTCCAGGCCGAGAGGGCATGCATCTCGGCGCGCTGGTCGAGCAGGGTGTGGCCGTTGCCGAGATCCTTCACGAACAGCGCGCTCGCGTCGAAGTCGCCATTATAATAGGCCATGTCGACATCGCCGTAGCGCTGGGCGAATACCCGCAGCATCGACTCGTGGCTGAACAGCACATGATAGCCGTCGGCCGCGTTGTCATAGACGGCCTTCCAGTTGCTGCGCACCTCGAAGGGCATCGAGCCGGACTGCACCCGGATCGGGTGGCCCGGATTGCGGTCGAGCCAGGCATCGAGAACGCCCGCCGCGCCGGCCAGATGCTCGACCAGGGGCGGAACCGGCTTCATCGCGGCGAAGATGAAGCCGCGATAGCTTTCCACCTGGGCCGCCCGGCCCATGTCGAAGCGCGCAAGGTCGACATCGGCGCCAAAGCCCGGCCGGGCCGGAACGGCGGTGCAGCCGCCCTTCGGATCGAAGGCCCAGGCATGATAGGGGCAGGTGATGGTCGCCGCGTTGCCGCGGTCGTCCCGGCACAGCGTCGCGCCGCGGTGGGGGCAGCGGTTCATCAGCACGTTGAGGCCGCCGTCGCTGTCGCGGGTGACGATGACCGGCCGGCGCCCGATCCGGCGGGTCACATAATCGCCGGGGGCAGGAATTTCCGACTCGTGCGCCACATAGACCCAGGTCGAGCCGAACAGGATGTCCATTTCCTGCCGGAAAATGCCCTCGTCCACATAGAGATCCCGGTGAACAAGACCGGGCCTGAAGAGCGCCGCATAATCCCGCGCGCGATCGTGCTGTGACATCGACCGATCGATCCTCTCGGAAAACTACGTATGGAACGGGAAATTTGTGCGCCGCGATCGCCCGCTTGGCGACCGGCAATTTTGCCGGCCGCGCCGGCAGCAATACCGTGAGGCATTCGCTCCGGCGGCGCTTTAAGGGCAGGGGAGGGCCGGCGGCGACCGGCGGGCAGGCAACGGGGTGTCTCGGTCTTGAGCGGCGAACTGATCGACGTTGTGGTGGAGCGCCGGCGGCGGGAGACGAGCGGCATCTGTTCCCTGTGGCTGAGGGCGGCCGATGGCGGGCCGCTGCCGGCCTTTGCCGCCGGGGCGCATGTCGAGGTCCATCTCGGGCCCGGGCTCGTCCGGCACTATTCCATCGCCTCGGATCCGGCCGATCTCTCGGCCTACCGGCTGGCGGTGCTGCTGACGCCGGCAAGCCGCGGCGGCGCGCGCGCCTTCCACCAGCTGGCGCCGGGGCAACATCTCCTCATCGGCCGGCCGCGTAACCTGTTCCCGCTTGGGGGCGATGACCGGGAGGTGGTGCTGATGGCCGGCGGCATCGGCATCACGCCGATCCTTGCCATGGCCTACAGCCTTGCCCGGCAGGGAACGCCGTTCCGGCTGCATTATCTGACCCGCTCGCGGCCGCAGACGGCCTTTCGCGCCGAGCTGGCGGCGGCCTTTCCCGGCCGGGTGACGCACCATTTTTCCGATGCTGCCGGCATTCCCGATGCGGCGGCGCTTGGGCGCATGATCGGGGCCTTCGCGCCCGGACGGCATGTCTATGTCTGCGGCCCGCGGGAAATGATCGCGGCGGTGGGCGATGCGGCACGCGGGCTCGGCTGGCCGGAGGCGGCCATCGGCTCGGAGCTGTTCACGGCCCCGGAGGACGGGGAGGTGTCCGGCGCGCCGGTGACGCTGACCCTTGCCCGCTCGGGGCAGGTCGTGGAGGTGCCGGGCGACCGGACGCTCGCCGCGGCGCTGCGGGGGGCGGGGGTGGCCGTCAGCGTCTCGTGCGAGCGGGGCCTGTGCGGCACCTGTGTCGTGGGCGTTCTGGCCGGCACGCCGGAGCACCGCGACCATTGCCTGACCGCCGAGGAGAAGGCGGCCGGCACGCGGATCGCGCTCTGCTGCTCGCGCGCCCGCACGCCCGGGCTGACCCTCGATCTCTGAGCGTCCGTTCACGCCGCCGGCGGCCGAGGGGCAGGGCGGCCGTTTGCCGGCCGCGGACAGCGCCGTCCGCTCACGCCTCCGGGCGCGGCTCCTCGGGATCCTGCATGTCCTTCAGCCACTGGCCGAACCGGTCGGTGAAGAAGGCGAGGACCTTGCGCACCTTGAGGCTTTCGCTCACCTCCTGGCGGATGACGACCCAGACATCGATCTCGAAACGGGTGTGATCGCCGGCGATCAGGACCAGGTCCGGATTGGTGCGGGCGAGGAAATGGGGCAGGGTGGCGATGCCGCAATTGGCGGCGCACAGCTCCATCATGACCGGATAGCAGTCGGTCTGGATGGCCACATTGCCCTTTTTCTTCAGGTCCTGGAGCCAGTGCTCTTCCGCGAGGATGAATTCGTGGTCGGCATGGGCGAAATGGGCCGAGAGCGCGATGATGTCGTGACAGTCGGAGCCCGAGGCGTCGAAGGCGTCCAGATAGGCGCGCGAGGCATAGATGCCGAAGCCGACCCTGCCCAGCGAGCGCAGCTTGTGGGTGCCGCGGATCGGGCGGGCCATGCGGATGGCGATATCGACGCCATCACGGCTGAGCTCCACCAGATGGGGCTCGGTGGTGACGGTGAGGTCGATTTCCGGATTCTCGTGGCGGAAGGCAGCGATTTCCCGGCCGAAGGTGACGGCGAACATCTCCAGCATGGAGACGCGCACCGACCCGCCGCCGAGCCCGCTCAGGGCCGAATCGAGAAAGCGGCTGCTGTTCGTCTCCACCTGAAGCGCATATTTCAGCAGCTCCTGGCCGATCTCGACGGGCTGAAGGCGGCCGTCGATCCGGGTGAACAGCGGCGCGCCGACGATGCCCTCAAGCTGGCCGAGCCTGCGGCGCACGGTGGATTCGTCGATGCGCAGACGTTCGGCTGCGCCGGCAAAGGTCTGGGCGCGGTGGACGCCGAGGAACACCTTGATGAGGTCCCAGTCGATGTCCAGGGGCGTCTGCCGGACGGAGAGGGGACGGCCAGCGGGTCGATTCTGCTGAACGAAGACCATCTGACCCGCCCCATTCCCCGGCCGAATTTGAATCAGGAAAAATCGCGACATCCGAAGCAAGGATCGGGCCGGTTCCCGGGGCAGGCGGGCGGAAGGGGAGGGATGGAAGCAGGGGCCGACAGGCGGCCACCAGGATGCCGGGGGAGAGCCCGACGGAGCATCCCGGGTGCCCGGCACCTGATGCCAAAGATCCTTGAAAAGGACTCTTTGGTATCCCGGTGCAGATTTTCCAGGTCCTTGGGGCATATGGAAAATCTGCTGATCTTCAGGCGCGCGGTACGGTCAGCACT
>JBBSSF010000187.1:0-6985 GCA_038242345.1 Hyphomicrobiales bacterium | reverse complement strand
GCCGGCCTCCAGTCGCGCATGGAAACCATCGAGGGCACCAAGGGCGGCGCGCTCGGCGACCGCAATCTGGCGGCCGTCGCCCTGGCGCTGACGGCTTTTGCCCAGGATCTTCAGGCCGGGCTGCCCTATGCCGCGCCGCTCGCGACCCTGAAGCCGGTTCTGCTGGAGCCGGCGCCGCCGGCCGTCGTGGCTGCGGCCGCGACCGGCCTGCCCACCCTGCCGGCGCTCAGGGCCGCCTTCGAGGAGAAGGCCGGCGATCTCGACATCGCGGTCGTCCGCGCCGAGGGCGGTGGCGACATGGTCAACCGGCTGATGGCGAGCGCGCGCACCCTGGTGCGCATCCGCTCCACCGAGCCCGGCGATGCGCCGCCCCCGGCCAATCCGGTGGAGGCGATCCGGGCGGCGCTGTCCGTCGGCGATCTGCCGAAGGCGCTGGCTGCGGCCGAGGCCCTGCCGCCCCAGACGGCGCCGCTGCTCGGCGACTGGACGCAGCAGCTGAAGGCCCGGGTGGAGGCCTCCGCCTTCCTGACGGCGGTCAGCAGCCAGTTTCTCGCCCGCCTGTCGGCCGGGAACTGACGCCCGCTCGTTCCGTCCTCGTCCCCGGGGCGGCTCTCAGGTGGGCCGGTCCCGGGGCAGGCGCCCTCCCGTCATGGCTGCCGCCAGGTGACCGGTCCGGTTGCGGCGGCAGTCCAGCGCCCCGCCCGAACGGGCGCCGGCCCGCTCTGGCCGGGGAACAGAAGGTCCGGATGGTCCCATGATTCGCGTGCTCGCCTATCTGCTCGTCGTCTTCGCCCTGGCGCTGGGCGCCGTCTGGATTGCCGATCGGCCGGGCGTGGTCACGATCGACTGGCTGGGAACCGAGGTGCAGACCTCGGTGGTGTTCGCGCTGGTGACGCTGATTGCCGTGCTCGGCGTGGCCGTCGTGGCGGTGCTGCTCTTTTCCGGCGTCATCTCGGCGCCGGGCCGGCTTGGCCGCTTCTTCCGCCGCCGCCGTCACGATCATGGCTACAAGGCGCTGGCCGCCGGCATGGTGGCGGTGGCCTCGGGGGATCTGAAGCTCGCCCGCCGCTATGCCGAGGACGCCCGCCGCGCCATTCCGCAGGAACCCGCCGTCGGCCTGCTGGAGGCCGAGACCTCGGCGCTTGCCGGCGATCAGGATGGTGCCCGCGCCCGCTATGCGGCGATGATCGACAATCCCGACACCCGGGTGCTCGGCCTGCACGGCCTCTATGTCGCCGCGCGGCGCTCCGGCGATGTGGAAACCGCCCGGCGCCGGGCCGGCGAGGCGGCCGTGCTTGCCCCCGGTCTCGGCTGGGCGGCGGAAACCGAGTTCGAGGCCTGCGTCGCCGCCGGCCAGTGGGAGGATGCGACCCGTCTCCTTGATCGCAACCGGCACAACCGCCTGATCGACAAGCCGGCTGCCCGGCGCATGAAGGCGGTGCTGCTGGCCGCCCGGGCGCAGGAGGTGGAGACCGGCGATCCCGATCTCGCCCGCGAGCTGGCGCTGGCTGCCAACAAGCTGGAGCCGACCTTCGTGCCGGCCGCTGCCGTTGCCGCCCGGGTGCTGGCCCGCCAGAACGACGCCCGCAAGGCCACCCGCATCGTCGAGATCGCCTGGCGCGAGACCCCTCATCCGGATCTGGCCGACGCCTATCTGAAGATCCGGCCGGGCGAGAGCGCCCAGGACCGGCTGAAGCGCTGCCGCACCCTGGCCGAGATGCGGCCCGAGGCGGCCGACAGCATCTTCCTCCTGGCCGAGGCCGCGATTTCCGCCCGCTCCTTCAACGAGGCGCGCGCCGTGCTGCGGCCGCTGCTGGAGCGCGCGCCCACCCAGCGCGCCTGCCTCATCATGGCGACGCTGGAGGCTGCCGAGGGCGATCATGCCCGCGAGCGCGAATGGCTGTCCCGGGCGGTCCATGCGCCGCGGGATCCGGTCTGGATCGCCGATGGCGTGGTGGCGCGCAGCTGGGCGCCGGTCTCGCCGGTGACCGGCCGTCTCGATGCCTTTGAATGGAAGGCCCCGGAGATGGTGGCCGGCGACGGTCCCGTGATCGATGCGGCGCTGTTCGAGAAGAAGCCGGCGGCGGCGCCGGCCGGGACGGACGAGGCCGAGGGGCCCGCCCTGGAGCTGGTGGCCGGCGATGCCGAGGCCACGACCGAAAAGGCGGCCCACCAGCCCGACGATCCGGGTCCGACCACCGAGGCGACCGAGCCGCCGCGCAAGCGCGGCCTGTTCGGCTGACAACTGTTCGGCTGACGACACAAGCGGCGCGCCCCCGGCGCGCCGTTTTTGCGTCAGGGGCAGGAGCGGGCACGCTGTGCCCGACCGCATCGCGAGACGGTCCGGCTCCGGGGCCCGATCCGGCCCCTGTCCCCCTGTCGTGCAGACAGCAAACGGCCCGGGAGATCCGATCTCCCGGGCCGGTCTGCTATTTTCTTTGCAAGGCCTGCCGCCGGTCAGGACCGGGCCGGGCGGCGCGGAGAGGCTGCGCTCATACCAAAGATCCTTGAAAAGGACTCTTTGGTATTCCGGTGCAGATTTTCCATGCCATTGGGGCATATGGAAAATCTGCTGATCTTCAGGCGCGCGGTGCGGTCAGCACTTCGTGCGCCTGGTATCACTCGGAGCGCTGCGGCCGACGGCGGCCATTGCCGCTCGGGCCGCGACCGCCCTTCGGGCCACCCCGGCCCGGGCGATAGTCGCCGCGCGGCGCCGGCCGGGCATCGGCCGGAAGCGGCTCGATGCGGATGTCGGTGCTGTTGAGGGTGTTGACGTTCTGGGCGAATTTCGCCGAGACGGACTCGGAGATCTCGATCCGCGTCTCGTCGGCGAAGATGCGGATGGCGCCGATGTCCTGACGGGCGACGCCGCCGCGCCGGCACAGCATGGGCAGCAGCCACTTCGGATCGGCATCATCCTGCCGGCCGACATTGAGGCGGAACCAGACGCTCGCCCCGCGCGGCACGCCGGGCTTGCGCGGGTCGCGGCTGTCGCGCTCGCGCATCGGTCGGGGGCCGCGGTTCTCGCCGGGATCGGTGACATCTTCCGGTGCCGGCAGGCGCGAGCGGTAGAGCCGGGCCAGCGCGACGGCGAGGTCCTCGGCCGAATGATCGGCGACGAGGGCACGGGCCATGGCCTGATCCTCTTCCGCCGCTTCCTCGGAGAACATCGGATCGTTCATCAGCCGGGTCTGGTCGAGCTTGCGGATCTCGTCGGCAGTGGGCGGGCCGCTCCAGGTCGGCTGGATCTCGGCATTGTAGAACAGATATTCGGCCTTGCGGCGGCGGCCCGGCGGCACCAGCAGCACCGAGACGCCCTTGCGCCCGGCCCGGCCGGTGCGGCCGGAGCGGTGCTTCATGACGTCGGCATTCTGGGGCAGCTCGGCATGGATCACCAGATCCAGCCCCGGCAGGTCGATGCCGCGGGCGGCGACGTCGGTGGCCACGCACACCCGGGCGCGGCCGTCCCGCAGGGCCTGGAGGGCCTGGTTGCGATCGCCCTGGCTGAGCTCGCCCGAGAGCGCGACCGCGGCAAAGCCCCGTTCCTGCAGAATGGCATGGAGATGCCGCACCGCCTCGCGGGTGGCACAGAAGATGATGGTGGACGGCGCATCGAAATAGCGCAGCACGTTCACGACCGCATGCTCGGTCTGGCCCGGCAGGATGCGGATGGCGCGATAGTCGATGTCGGCATGGCCGCGGGTGCTGCCGGCGACGGCGATGCGCTGGGCGTCGCGCTGGTAGCTTTCGGCAAGGGTGACGATGGCCGGCGGCAGGGTGGCCGAGAACAGCAGGGTGCGCCGCTCCTCGGGGGTGTGGTCGAGGAGGAATTCGAGGTCCTCGCGGAAGCCGAGATCGAGCATCTCGTCGGCCTCGTCGAGAACCGCCACCTTCAGATCCGAGAGATCGAGGCTGCCGCGCTCCAGATGATCGCGCAGGCGCCCCGGCGTGCCGACCACGATATGGGCGCCATCATTGAGCTGGCGGTGCTCGCGGCGCGGATCCATGCCGCCGACGCAGGAGACGACCCGCGCCCGCGCCTCGCCGAACAGCCAGGACAGCTCGCGCTGCACCTGAAGCGCCAGCTCCCGGGTCGGGGCGATGACGAGGGCGAGGGGCTTGCCCGCCGGCTCCGGCATGGTCTCGCCGGAAATCAGGTCCGCCCCGAGCGCGAGGCCATAAGCGACGGTCTTGCCGGATCCGGTCTGGGCGGAAACGAGCAGGTCCACTCCCGGCGCGGCCTCCAGAACGGCCGCCTGGACCGGGGTCGCCTCGCTATAGTCACGGTCGGCGAGGGCCCGGGCAAGCGGGGGAGCGGCGTTCTGGAAAGTCAGATTCGACATGGTATCCTTCGGGGGTGACGCACGGGGGGCGTCTGGTCGGAAGCGGACCGCGTCATGCAACCGTACGGGGAAAGGACGGGCCCTGATCGCGGCCTTCGGCGCGTGAATCGCGCCGCACAGGGCGGGTCCGGATGCGCACCCGCCGTGCCTGCGGCGTTACGCGCCGGATGTGGCAATTGCAAGATAATTCACAACCGATCGCCAAACGTCGGATGCATGGCCGCCATGCCGTCCGGGATGGCACGGCAAGGCGGGTGACGACCGGCTCAGGACCGGTGGTCCGGCGAACCGCGGGGCGGGGGCCGGTGACCCTGTCCACCCGCCCCGGTGCCCGGCCTGACGGCCCGGGCGTGCTCCGTCTTGTCCCAGTAATGCGGCCGGCGCACAAGGTCAATCACCGCCCAGCCAAGCGCCACCGTCATCATCAGCCAGTAGGGCACCACGAGAAGCGCATCGAACCGGCGCAAAGGCAGCGGTCGCGCCGCGAGACTGGTGATGGCGAGGAGGGCCGCAGCCGTGATCCCGCCGACGAAACTGGTGGCGTGGAGCACGAACAGCATGCCGGCTGCGGGTTCGTCTCCGCCGAAGCCACGCAGGCCCGCGAGATAGAGAAGGAGAAGCACCAGCGCGGCCGGAAAGGCCGCCACCGTCGCCAGGGCGGCCGGAAAGAGCACCTGGAAGGCGAGAAAGTGGCGCAGGCCGATTTCTGCAATCAGCGACTGTGGTGCCCGCATGTGCACGAACCAGGTCTGGATCCAGCCCTTGAACCAGCGGCTGCGCTGGCGGATCCAGGCCCGCGCCGTCTCGGTGGCCTCCTCCCGGGTGCACGAGGCCATCACCGTCATGCGGTAGCCGGCCCGCATCAGGCGCACGGCGAGATCGGCATCCTCGGTGACGTTGAAGGCGTCCCAGCCATGGACCTCCTCCAGCGCCGTGCGGCGGAAATGGTTGGAGGTGCCACCCAGGGGAAAGAGCAGGTTGCACCGGGCCAGAAAGGGCAGCAGCCCGTCGAAGTGCATCGCATAATCGAGGCCGAACAGCCGCACGATCCAGCTGCCGCCGGCGACATGATCGATGGTGAGGCGCCCCTGCACGCAGGCAAGCTCCGGCCCGGCGGCGGCAAATATCTCGGCGGCCACCCGCAGCTGGTCCGGGTCCGGCCGGTCCTCGGCATCGAACACGGTGACAAGCTCCGCCCGGGTGAGGGCGAGGCCGACGCCAAGGGCCTTGGGCTTGGTGCGCGGCCCGGCCGCGGGAATGCACACGATGTCGAAGGGGCGAGTGCCGGCATGGTGCCGGGCAGCGCCAAGGGTTGCCGCATCATCGGCCTCGATCAGCAGCTTGATGTCGAGCCGGTCGGCCGGATAGTCGAGGCCGCGCAGCGCCGCCACCAGCCCGGGCAGCGCCGCGGCCTCCCGATGCAGCGGCACCAGCACGCAATAGGCGGGCAGTTCCGGATCCGGAAGCGTCCGCCGTGGCGGATGGAAGGCCGGCGCCGCCGCGGCCAGGGCGGCGGACAGGCGCAGCATCGCAACCGCAAGAAAAGCCGTGGCCGCAATCAGGCTGGCAATGGTTGTTACCAGAGCCGGGGCGAGAAACAGCGTGGTTGCAAGACTGGCCAGAAAGGTTGCTCCGATACGCGCCTGGGCCGGAGTGAGGCTCTGCCGGGCCGACTGGTCCGGGCGCCTGCGGGCGAGCGCCAGGGCATCCCGGGCCACGATCTCCGCGCCATGGCTGGTCAGCAGCCCGTCGCGCAGGGCCTGCCGGCTGGAGAGGACCAGCCCGGGACGCAGATCCGGCCGGCGCCGCAGCAGCGCCGCCAGGGCGCCGGGGTCGACCGCATCCCCGGCCACGGCGATCCGCGCCCCCGCAGTGGTTTCGATCCGCAGTCCGCGCGGCGCGGCGACCGCATCGGCCTCGGGCAGGGGCATGCGGGCCGCGGCCTGCACCTGCGGATGCCAGGGCAGATCCAGAAGGGCGGCAAGCGCCGCCGGATCCGGGACGCCGGTCGGGTCGGCGGGATCCGGACCGAGCGGCGCGGCGCACGCGGCATGCAGGGCCTCCGGCGGCAGGGCTTCCAGCAGACGCGCGGCGGCGGCATCGAGACCGCGGGCGGTGGTCAGGATCAGCCGGCCGGCAAGGTCCGGGGATCCGGTCACCAGACGGACGAGGGCCTGGGCGCCGGCCCGGCCGGGGGCGAGGGCGAAGCGCGGCCGCGGCGCGCCGGGCTCCAGAGGCAACAGGCTGACGGGCGCGCCGCTGGCCAGATGGCGCAGGAGAGGCGCGTGGTGGGGTCCGGGAGCGGCGGGCAGGAGTCCCGGCACCGGCGAAGGGTCGAAGACCAGCCCGAGGCGGCGGGCGAGGGCGGCGACGATGTGCACTTCCCGGTGGTCGTCGCTCTGGCCGTGGGCCGGAGGCGTCCGGTTGCCGGCCGGGGCCAGAGGGCCGGGTGCGGCTGGCATGGCCTGGGCGGGGCGATGCAGCCGTCGGGCGCCGGGGCCACTCCGGCCGGGCGCCTCCGCGTTGCCGCGCGGCAGGCGCACCGCGGCGCGCCGGCGGTAGTCGCCGACGTCTCCCCGGGCGCTTTCGCTCTCCGCAGTCGCCATGCACGGCCCCCGCACAACCCCGACGGGATTGTCCGG
>JBBSSF010000186.1:0-6996 GCA_038242345.1 Hyphomicrobiales bacterium | reverse complement strand
CTCCAGTTTCTCGGCTTCCTGCCGCAGATCGCCGATGGCGCCCGGCTGACGGCCGGGGTCGAATGGGTGCCGAGCTTCGGCGTCCGGTTCTCGGTGGCGGTCGACGGGCTGTCGCTGCTGTTCGCGCTCCTCGTCTCCGGCATCGGCACGCTGATCGTCATCTATGCCGGCGGCTATCTGAAGGGGCATCCGGATCTCGGCCGCTTTCTTTCCTATCTGCTCGCCTTCCTCGGCGCGATGCTGGGGCTGGTGCTGGCCGATGACGTGATCGCGCTGTTCGTGTTCTGGGAACTCACCTCGATCACCTCCTTCCTGCTGATCGGCTTCGATCACAGCCGCGAGGCGGCGCGGCGGGCGGCCTTCCAGGCGCTGGTGATTACCGGCGGCGGCGGGCTGGCGCTGCTGGCGGGGCTGCTGCTGCTGCGCCTCGTCACCGGGGCGACCTCGATCAGCGAGATGCTGCCGCTTGGCGACATGGTGCGCGGCAACGCCGCCTATCTGCCGATCCTGCTTCTGGTGCTGGGCGGGGCGTTCACCAAGTCGGCGCAGGTGCCGTTCCATGTCTGGCTGCCCAATGCCATGGAGGCGCCGACGCCGGTGTCCGCCTTCCTGCACTCGGCCACCATGGTGAAGGCGGGCGTCTATCTGCTGATGCGGCTGCATCCGGTGCTCGGCGAAACCGTCGCCTGGATGACGCTGCTGCCGCTCTTCGGCGGTGTGACGCTGGTGGCGGGCGCCGTGCTCGCCGTGCGCCAGAGCGATCTGAAGCTGATGCTCGCCTACACGACCGTCGCCTCCCTCGGCCTCCTGGTGATGCTTACCGGCGGCTCGGGGGAAGGGGCGATCCTCGGGGTGTCGGCCTATCTGCTGGCCCATGCGCTGTTCAAGGCCGGGCTGTTCATGGTGGTCGGCATCGTCGACCACGAGGCCGGCACCCGGCAGGTGGAGGCTGTCGGCGGCCTCGGCCGGGCGATGCCGCTCACTTTCCTGGCGGCCCTGGGCAGCGGTCTCGCCATGGCCGGCGTGGCGCCGGCCTTCGGGTTCGTCGCCAAGGAAATGCTCTATGAGGGTGCCCTCGGGGTGGCCGGCATCGGCACGCTGCTGGCGCTCGTCGCGCTTGCCGGCAACAGCCTGATGGCGACGGCCGCCGCCGCCGTCACCCTGAAGCCCTTCGTTGGCGCGCCGGTGAAGACGCCGAAACATGCCCATGAGGGGCCGCCGGCCCTGTGGCTCGGGCCGCTCGTGCTGGCGATCGTCGGGCTTGCCGCCGGCGTGCTGACCGGGCTCACCGGATCGGCGATCATCGGCCCGGTGGCCTCCGCGGTGCTCGGCCGGGTGGTGGATCCCCATCTCCACCTGATCCCGGCCCATGTCAGCGCGCCGCTGATCCTGTCGCTCCTCACCTATGCCATCGCCGCCGTGCTGTTCCTGCTGCTGACGCCCATCCGGCGCGGCCTCGCCTCGGGGCTCGCCGCCCTCGGCTGGGGGCCGGACAAGGGCTTCGACCAGCTGGTTTGCGGGCTGGTCGCCCTGTCGCGGGCGCTCATCGGCCGGTTCCAGACCGGGCGGCTGGAAGGCTATATCACCCTGTCCTTCGTCATCCTGGCGCTGACGCTGCTGGTGCCGCCGGTCGTGGCCGGTGGCCAGCCGGCCTTCCTGCCCCTCGCGCTGCCGTCCTTCTACATTCTCGGCATCATGCTGCTGGCCGTGCTCGGGCTGGCGGCGGTGCTGGCCGCGCGGACGCGGCTGGTGGCGATCGTGGCGCTGGGCATCCAGGGCTTTGCGGTGGCGCTGTTCTACCTGCTGTTCGGCGCGCCGGATCTCGCCTTCACCCAGTTCATGGTGGAGACGCTCTCCGTCATCATCCTGGCGCTGGTGATGACGCGGCTGGACCTCGCCCCCGTCGATCCGCGCCGGCGCTCGGACTGGGTGAAGGATGGCGCGCTGTCCCTTCTGGTCGGCACGGGCTTCGCGCTGGTGCTCGCCCATGTGGTGGCGGTGCCCTTCGACAGCCGGCTGTCGGACTTCTATGCCGAGTTCAGCCGCCAGATCGCCCATGGCCGCAATGTGGTGAACGTCATCATCGTCGACTTCCGCGGCCTTGATACCCTGGGCGAGATCTCGGTGGTGCTGGTGACGGGCGCCGCGATCCTGGCGCTGATCCGCTCCCGCGCCCGACCCAGGGCCGCAGGCGAGGCGACGGTGGGCACTCCGGAGGCGCGGACATGAACACGGTCATCCTGAGGACGGTCGCCCCGTTCATCACGGCGCTGATGCTGGTGTTCTCGGTGTTCGTGCTGCTGCGCGGGCACAACGAGCCCGGCGGCGGCTTCATCGGCGGGCTGATTGCCGCCTCGGCCTTCGCGCTCCTCGGCATCGCCTCCGGCGTCGCGGCGGTGCGGCGGGCGCTGCGGGTGCATCCGATCGTGATTGCCGGGGCCGGGCTGCTGGCGTCGGCCGCCGCGGGCTTCCTGTCGGTGCCGGCGGGCGTGCCCTTCATGTCCGGGCTGTGGCTGGTGTTCCATGTCGGGGCCACCGAGGTCGCGCTGTCGACCCCGATGCTGTTCGATATCGGCGTCTATCTGGTTGTCACCGGCGCCATCACGGCCATCATCCTGGCGCTCGAAGAAGGCGAGGTGAAATAATGGAAACCCTCGTGGCCGTACTGGTCGGCCTGTTCTTCGCGGTCGCCACCTATCTGATGCTGTCGAAGAAGCTCATCCGGGTGCTGATCGGCATCGCGGTGCTTGGAAACGGGGTGAACCTGCTGCTGTTCACTGTCGGGCGGCTGACCCAGGAGGTGCCGCCGATCATCGAGCCGGAGGCCTATGTGCTGGCGACAGGCACGGCGAACCCGCTGCCCCAGGCGCTGATCCTGACGGCCATCGTGATCTCCTTCTCCTTCTTCGCCTTCCTGCTGGTGCTCACCTGGCGCGCCTACGAGACCATGAACTGCGACGACGTGGACGAGATGCGGCTGGCCGAGCCGGTCGACGCGGCCGCGCCGCCGAAAGGGTACTGACCGCATGGCCGTTCTCGATCCCGATCTCGTCGCCCGCGCCATGGTGCCGGGGCCCGTCGCGCCCGGCGACTGGCTGGCCATCCTGCCGCCCGGGCTCATGCTGGTGGCCGGCGCCGTGGCCGTCATCCTGCGCGGCCGGCCGCGGCCGCAGATGATGGTGGCGGTGGCCAGCCTCGGCCTGCTGGTGCTGGTGGATGCGCTGCTCGTCGCCCGGGTGACCGACAGCGGGCCCTTCACGATGATGATGGGCGGCTGGCTGCCGCCCTTCGGCATCGCCTTCACCGTCGACATCGCCGGGGCGACGCTCGCCCTGACGGCGGCGGTGATCGGGCTGTCGGCGGCCACCTTCGTGGCGCTGGCCCAGGATGCGGTGGCGGTCCGGCACGGCTTCTTCCCCTTCCTGCTGATGCTCATGGCAGGGGTGTCCGGGTCCTTCCTCACCGGCGACCTCTTCAATCTCTATGTCTGGTTCGAGGTGCTGCTGATCTCGTCCTTCGGTCTGCTGGTGGTCGGCGGGATGCCGGCCCAGCTCGATGGCGCGGTCAAATATGGCATCCTCAACCTCATCGCCACGACGCTGTTCCTGATCGCCGTCGGCCTGCTCTATGGCACCCTCGGCACCCTCAACATGGCCGACATCGCCGTGAAGCTCTCGGGCGGCGCGGTGAAGGGGCCGATCGCCACCATCGCCGCCCTGTTCCTGATGGCCTTTGCCATGAAGGCGGCGGCCTTTCCGCTGAATGCCTGGCTGCCGGCGGCCTATCACACGCCGCGGCTGGTGGTGTCGGCGGTGTTCGGCGGCCTGCTCACCAAGGTCGGCATCTATGCCCTCGTGCGGGTGCTCGCCATGCTGATGCCGGCCGAACGCGACTGGCTGGCGACCCCGCTCGCCATCATCGCCGGGGCCACCATGCTGGTCGGCGCCTTCGGTGCGCTGGCCGAAGGCAGCATGCGGCGGATGGTCGGCTATCTGGTGATTTCCGGCGTGGGCGTGCTGCTGGCGGGCCTTGCCGTCGGCAGCGAGGCGGCGCTCTCCGGTGTCGTCGCCTATGCCATCCATTCCATGCTGACGACGGCGGCGCTCTATCTCGCCATCGGTCTGGCGGAAGAGGCGACGGGCAGCGCCCGGCTGGCGGATGCCGGCGGACTGTGGAAAGCGACGCCGGCCCTTGGCGTCATCACGCTGATGCTGCTGTTCGCCATCTCCGGCCTGCCGCCCTTCTCGGGCTTCTGGCCGAAGGCCATGCTGGTGGAAGCCGCCCTGGCCGATCAGGCCCCGGTGCTGGCGGGCCTCATCCTGGTGACGGGCTTCCTCAACACCATGGCGGCGGGCCGGGTGTTCCTGTTTGCCTTCTGGCGGCCGGCGCCGGCCGGGGCGGTGCGGCTGCGGCCGGACAGCGGCGTGCTCGTGCCGGTGGTCGGCCTCGTCGTGCTGGTGACGCTGCTTGGCGTCCAGCCGGAGCCGCTGATCGGGGTCGCGCGGGCGGGCGGCATCGGCCTTGCCAATCCCGCGGCCTACATCACCGCCGTGTTCGGGGGGACGCCCTGATGCATCTGTTCATCGCCAACGTCCTGCTCGCCCTCGCCTGGGCGCTGGTCACCGGATCCTTCACCCTTCTCAATCTCGTCTTCGGCTTTCTGGTCGGCCTCCTGGCGCTGGTGCTGATCGGCGATCTGGTGGGCCCGGTCACCTGGGTGCGGCGGGTGCGGCTCGGCCTCTGCCTGGCGCTCCTGTTCCTGCGCGAGCTGGTGAAATCGGCCTGGCGGGTGGCGGTGCTGGTGCTGACCCCGAAGCTCGACCTGAAGCCCGGCATCATCGCCGTGCCGCTGACGGTGACCAGTGATTTCGAGATCACCCTGCTCGCCAACCTCGTGACGCTGACGCCGGGAACCCTCTCGGTCGACGTGTCGGAGGATCGCCGCACCCTCTATGTGCATTGCCTGGACGTGCCCGACACCGCGGCGGCGATCGCCGACATCCGCGACGGGTTCGAGCGCACGATCATGGAGACCTTCCGATGATCGACGGCGACCTGTTCATTGAACTCTCCGCCCGCATCGCACTCGCCTTTCTCGTGCTGGCGCTGCTGCTCACCGTGGTGCGGATCGTCATCGGGCCGACGCTGCCGGACCGCATCCTCGCCCTCGATACCCTGACGGCGACCGCCATCGGCTTCATCGCGGTGATCGGCGTGCGCTCGGGCTTTCCGCTCTATGTGGACATCGCCCTGGCGCTGGGCCTCGTCGGCTTTCTCTCGACGGTTGCCTTCGCCCGCTTCGTGCTGGTGCGCGGCCGCGCCGACGACACCGAAACTCCGGGGGAGGGGAAATGAGCCTCGTCATCGCCATTCCCGTCGGGCTGATGATGATCGCCGGGTCGCTGTTCGCCCTGGTGGCCGCCATCGGCATCCTGCGCTTCGACGACGTCTACATGCGCATGCACGCGGCCTCCAAGGCCGGCACGCTGGGTTCCGGCCTGCTGCTGCTGGCGCTGGCGCTCGCCTCCGGCACCTTCGATGTCGTTACCCGGGCGCTCGCCGGCGTCGCCTTCTTCCTGCTGACGGCGCCGGTGTCGGCGCATCTGCTCGCCCGCGCTGCCCACAGGGTGGGCTATCGCCCGTGCGCCGCCACCGTGACCGACGCCCTGGAGGCCGACCGTCCCGCCGGCGAGACCCCGGCAGGCACCGGATCCGCCGACGGCGCCACAACCAGGGCCTGAGCGGCGTTCGGCCCGATCGGGCCCCCGGCCACGCCGTGCGGCGGGGCGTCTCCGGGGCGGCGGTGTCCGGGGCTCGCGCCGCGGCTGCGCGCCCGCCCGCAGGCGTTGCTCCTTCCGGATAGACTAGAGAGTAGACCGTGTCGCCCGGGCGTTCTTGCCCGCGAACGATTGCCCGGACGCCGGCCTTTAGCCCCCCGGAGGGGCAGTTCTGACATATGGAAATTTTGCGTGGTGCCCCGTCGGGCGTCTTGTATTGGCGAATTTATTCACTATACATTCTGCCTGTGTAATCCGTTGCGGAATGCTTTTGGTGTCCCGGCTCGAATCACCCCCCAAGGCGGGATGGGCCAGTTTCCGGACGGATTGAAAGAAGCTTTTGAAATTGACGGGCCGGTCCGCAATTGCCCGGATCCGTCTGCTTAACGGGTGCGTTATGAGCGAAGAGACGGATAACACCGGCCTGATCGATCTCGCCGCCGAGATCGTGTCGGCTTATGTGAGCAACAACAGCGTTCCCGCCCAGGAGCTGCCCGGTCTGATCGCCGAGGTGTATGCGGCCCTTCAGAAGACCAGTGGCGGCGTGGTCGAGCCGGAGCCGGAGCCGCTGAAGCCGGCCATCCCGGTCAAGAAGTCGGTGACGCCGGAATATATCGTCTGCCTTGAGGACGGGAAGAAGTTCAAGTCCCTGAAGCGGCACCTGCGCACCCACTACAACATGTCCCCCGAGGAGTATCGGGAGAAGTGGGGCCTGCCGGCCGACTATCCGATGGTGGCGCCGAACTATGCGGCTGCCCGTTCGGAGCTGGCCAAGAAGATGGGCCTCGGCCAGCAGCGCCGCCGCGCCGAGTGATCGGCCGGCCGGTCACCCGGCCTGCTGTCACATCAGATCAGGGGCCGTCCTCGCGAGGGGGCGGCCCCTTTTTCGTGTGCGGTTGGGGGAAGTGCACGGGCCGGGGCGACCGGGTGGAGGCGGGGATAGATGATCGGGCGCTGATTGAAGAAATCGCGCGCGCCCGGTCGCGGGACGACGGGGCGTCAAGGCGCCGTGCGAGGCGGCGGCGAAACCGGGAAAGGCGTGCCCCCCCGCCGGGGCCGGTCGCAGACACGCCGTGTCCGCGCCCTGTTCGCCGGGCGGCCCCCTCGGGTCGGGGCCTCCGGGATCCTTTGCGCGTGTATGGCCTGCCAGCAGACGGGATGACACGATCCGGGTGCCGGGTGCCGGGTGGCGCGAAGGTGCGGGCGGTCCGCGCCACCG
>JBBSSF010000185.1:0-7002 GCA_038242345.1 Hyphomicrobiales bacterium | reverse complement strand
CCGGTGGTCGCAGTCCGTCTGGCGGCGGGCGCGGGGCCAGCGGCCGGACGGACTCGGGCGGGAGCTGGGAGACGCGAGGGGGGAGGAGAGGCGGAGAGGAGAGGGCGCCCGCCTTCAGTCGACGGTCGGGAGGTCGGTGCCGCCGGCCCGGGCGACGAGCTGGATTTCCACCGGCGCGGTGCGGCCGCGCAGGGACAGGGAGCCGACGGTCTGGCAGTCGACGCGCGTTCCGGCCGAGCGGGCCAGCGCCACGGTCTCGGCGGTGGCCAGGGCCACGGCATCGGCATCGGGGGCGACCGAGCGGCCGAGGGATTCCAGCCGGGCGGCGACGTTCACCGTGTCGCCGACGATGGTGTAGTTCACCCGGTCGGCGGCGCCGAGATTGCCGACGATGGCCGGGCCGGAATGGACGCCGATGCGCACCCGCAGCACCGGCCGGTTCTCGGCCCGGGCGGCGGTGCAGTCGTCGGAGATGGCGGCGACCATGCCGGTGGCAGCGTGCAGGGCCTGGGCGGCGTGGCCGCCATTGTCCTCGTCGTCGAAGGCGCCCCAGACCGCCATCAGGCCATCGCCCAGGAACTTGTCGACGAGGCCGCCATTGGCCTCCACGCAGGCGACGAGGGCGCCGAAATGCCGGTTGAGCAGGGCTGCGGCCTCGGCCGCACTCAGATGTTCCGACAGGGTGGTGAAGCCGGCGATGTCGGTGAACATCACCGTCACCACCCGGGAGCGCGAGCGGGTGGCCTCGGTGAAGCCCAGCTTCATCAGCCGCCGCACCAGCCGGCGCGGCACATAGAGCGAGAAGGTGCGCAGCGCCGCCAGCATGGCGTTGAAGGAGGTGGCGCTGATGTCGATCTCGCGGATCGGGCTCGGCGGCAGGAAGTTGGCCTTTTCGAGTTCGAGCCGGGCGATGGGGTCGGTGTCCACCATCACCCGCCGGAAGGGCCGGGCGATGCGCATGCCGAGCCACAGAGCCGCGATGACCGAGACCACCACGAGGCCGAGCGACATCAGGCTGGCCACATAGAGCCGGCGCACCTCCGCCCCGAACACGTCGGGATCGATGTAGATGCCGGCGATCAGCGGCTCGGGGCCGAACATGCCGAGGGTGCGCGTCATCACCAGGGCGTTGCCCTGGCCGCGGCCGAGATGCACCCGCGAGACCTCGACCCCCGCGCCGGCAGCGGTCTTGAAGGCCGACATCACCTCGCGCCCGGCAAAGCCCGCCAGCACCGGATCGCCGGATTCGGCCAGCGGCACCGTCGGCTTGCCCGGCTCGGTGCGCGAGAACAGGCCGATCTGCTCGCCGCGGGAATGGGCGAACACGGCATCATTGCCATAGAGCAGGAAGGCGGTCGCCCCCTGGGAGCGGGCGACATCGCGCACGATGTCGGACAGCCGCTCCATGCCGATGGAGGCGGCCACGAAGCCGTCGATGGCATGTCCGTCCCGGGTGAGCGGGGCGGCGACGACCACATGGGACCGGCCGTGGGAATTGATCGGCGCCCCCCACTGGGCGCCGGAATCCGGCGTCATCTGCGCGAATTCGGAGCGGATCAGGGGGGCGTTCACGCCCTGGTCGAACTGGGTGAAGCCGTAGGGCGTCCCGTCCTGGTCGAGATAGAGACCCTCGCCAACCAGATCCTTGTTGAAGACGAGGAGGGCGCCGACGCCTTCCGAGCCGGCCAGCGCCCCGGCCAGCACCCGCTCGACCGCCGGCCGGTCGCTGAGCTCGAACAGCTGCTGGCGATAATAGCGCGCGATCATGCCCACCATGTCCGAGGCGGGCTCCAGATGGGCCCGCACCCGGTCGTCGAGCACGTCCATCAGCAGGACGATCTTGTCGTTCAGCAGCGCATAGGTGTTGCGGTAGCTGGAGATCCCCATGACAGCGAGCACGGCGCTCAGCGCCAGGGCCACGAGCACACCGAAGAGGCCCCCGACCACCACACCGATGGGGAGGAGAGGAAAGCGGCGACGTGACAGGGGCGGAGACGAGCGCATGGACGGATCCCGGCTGCGGGACCGGACGGGACCGCGCGAGACGGGGCCGGCCGGAGCCGGCCCCGCCGCGGATGGACCGATCAGTTGGCGGGCGCAGCCTGGGCGGCGCGGGCCATGTTCTGGCGATAGAGCGCCACGAAATCGATCGGGTCGATCATCAGCGGCGGATAGCCGCCATTGCGCGTGGCGTCGGCCAGCACCTGGCGGGCGAACGGGAACAGCATGCGCGGGCACTCGATCAGCACGAAGGCCTGGATGTGCTCGGCCGGCACGTTCATCACCCGGAAAAGGCCGGCATAGACCACTTCCGCCACGAACAGCGGCTCGTTGTCGCCGGCGCGGGCTTCCATGGTTAGCGTGACTTCAAATTCCGCCGCGCCCACCGGACGGGCACCGACATTGACGTCGATCTTGAGCTGCGGGGTCTGCTGGCGGGCCTGCAGCGAAACGGGCGCGCCCGGATTCTCGAAGGACAGGTCCTTCACATACTGGGCAAGCACGCTGAGCGAGGGCTGCGGGGCTTCGGTCTGGTCGGTCATCGGGAGGCTCCCGTGGGATGAATGCAGTCGCGCGGTCGGACCCTGCCGCCGCGGGTCGCCCCGGTCCGCGGACAGGCGACGGGACGGGGAAAGGCGGGCTTCCGGGCCGGTCGCCCGGCCGCTCCGGCTTCCGCGGATCCCGGTCCGCCTCCGGGTGCCAGGGGCCGGCCGGACGGTCAGGACGGATCCGGGGAAGCGTCCGAAGCCTGCCCCCTGTTACACGCCCGGCTTCCGCCCCACAAGGACGATGGCCCCCGATCGCCGGTGTCGGCTCGCCGCGCCCCCCCCGGTCGCCACGCCTGCGGCGGGAGCCCGAAATCCCAGCGGCTGCGGGCGACGGGCCCGGTCCGGGACAGAAAGGCCATCGAGACGGGCGGGACGGTGCGCGCCACCGGATGGGGGAGGGGCGAGTCGGCCGCCCGCCCGTGCTCGCTGCCTCGGGGGTTGGCCGGGCAAAGAGAGAGCGGGGGGCCGCGTCCGGCCCGGTCAGTCTCCGCGCGTCTCCGCCTTTCCCTCGGGTTCCGGCCGCGGCCGTCCCCCGTCTCCCGGGCCCTCCTGTCCTCTGCCGCGCCCTGCCGGCATCGGCCTTGGCCGAGTTCCGGGCCATCGCCGGGGCGTCGGGAGGGGCGTCCGGGGCCGCACTGGCGGCGTCCGAAGGAATTGCCGCCCTTGCCGGCGCCCTCGCAGGGCCGGCGCTCACCCTCACACTTGTGGCATTCGCGCGCCGGGTGCCTGATGCAATGGTCGTACTTGCGTTCGCGCATCCACATGGATGCCGCCGATGTCGCGGTGCACCGGAGGGGGCGCATGTCGCTGATTTTCTTCGGCATGCCCCTTGCGGTGACCCTGCTTCTGCCGGACGCTGGCGCAGACCGCGACACCGGTCCGCATTGACGCGGACTGGCTTTCCGTCTTCTAGAACGAGCAAAGTTCGACTGTCGTAGGATGCCAACCCGTCGCACCTCGCGGCCGGACGATGTTGATCCTGATCAAAGCGCGTGAGCCGGGGGATGGGCAGGGTCGCCCAAAGCCCGCGTGAACCCTCTCGCGGGCTTCTCTCTCATGGGCCGAGCTCACAGATGGGCCAAACGGAGTTTTGAAGGCCATGGCCGTGCCAAAAAGATCATCCCTGACCTATGAGGAGATCGGGTTCACCGCTTTCCTCTCCGTCCTGGCTCTCCTCTGCTTCATCTTCTGGGGCAAGGCTCCCGAGGCGATCGTGCGCTTCCACGGCGCCATCGGCTGCATCGGCGCGCTGGCGGCGGTCATCGTCATCCTGCGCACGGCCGCCGGACGTGACCATCCGGAGGTGATTCCCCAGGAAATCAACGGCAAGCCGAATTACAACTTCGGCGTGGTGAAGTTCTGCACGATTGCCGCCATGTTCTGGGGCATCGCGGGCTTCGCCGTCGGCGACATCATTGCCTGGCAGCTCTCCTTCCCCGAGCTCAATCTCGGCCTGCCCTGGACGTCCTTCGGCCGTCTGCGCCCGCTGCACACCTCGGCGGTGATCTTCGCCTTCGGTGGCAACGTGCTCATCGGCACCTCGCTCTATGTGGTGCAGCGCACGAGCCGTGCAAGGCTGCCGGGCTCGATCTGGCCGTGGTTCGTTGTGCTCGGCTACAACGCCTTCATCGTGATCGCCGGCACGGGCTATCTCTTCGGCGTCACCCAGTCGAAGGAATATGCCGAGCCGGAATGGTATGCCGACCTGTGGCTGACCGTCGTGTGGGTGGCCTATCTCGCGATCTTCATCGGCACCCTGATGAAGCGCAAGGAAGACCATATCTACGTGGCGAACTGGTTCTACATGGCCTTCATCGTCACGATCGCCATGCTGCATCTGGTCAACAACGCCACGCTGCCGGTGTCGTTCGCGGGCGGCAAGTCCTACATCGCCTGGTCGGGCGTGCAGGATGCCATGGTTCAGTGGTGGTATGGCCATAATGCGGTGGGCTTCTTCCTGACCGCCGGCTTCCTCGCCATCATGTACTATTTCGTGCCGAAGCGCGCCGAGCGGCCGGTGTATTCCTACCGGCTGTCGATCGTGCACTTCTGGGCGCTGATCTTCATCTACATCTGGGCCGGTCCGCACCATCTGCACTACACTGCCCTGCCGCAGTGGACTGCCACCCTCGGCATGACCTTCTCGATCATCCTGTGGATGCCGTCCTGGGGTGGCATGATCAACGGCCTGATGACGCTGTCGGGCGCCTGGGACAAGCTCCGCACCGACCCGGTGCTGCGCATGCTCGTGGTGTCGGTGGCCTTCTACGGCATGTCCACCTTCGAGGGGCCGCTGATGTCGGTCCGCGCGGTGAACTCGCTGTCCCACTACACCGACTGGACCATCGGCCACGTGCACTCGGGCGCGCTCGGCTGGGTCGCCTACATCTCCTTCGGCGCGCTCTACTGCCTGGTTCCCTGGCTGTGGCACAAGAAGGAGCTCTATTCGCTGAAGCTCGTCTCCTGGCACTTCTGGATCTCGACCATCGGCATCGTGTTCTACATTTCCGCGATGTGGGTGTCGGGCATCATGCAGGGGCTGATGTGGCGCGCCTATGACAGCCTGGGCTTCCTCCAGTACTCGTTCGTCGAGACCGTGGAGGCGATGCATCCCTTCTATGTCATCCGTGCCATTGGCGGGTTCATGTTCCTCGTTGGCGGTCTGATCATGGCCTACAACATGTGGATGACCATCCGCTCGGGCGTGCCGATTGAAGCGGAAGAGGCGAAGCCCGCCCTGGTTCCGGCCGAGTGAGGAGACGCCATTCATGGCCGCTCAGCAGAAGACTTCCCTCTGGGAAAAGCATAAGGTCTTTGAGAAGAATTCCATCATTCTTCTCATCGGCATCCTCATCGCCGTGTCCATCGGCGGTCTGGTCGAGATCGTGCCGCTCTTCTATCTGAAGAGCACGATCGAGACCGTGCAGGGCATGCGTCCCTACACGCCGCTGGAACTGATGGGGCGCAACGTCTACATCCGCGAAGGCTGCTATCTGTGCCACAGCCAGATGATCCGGCCGATGCGGGACGAGATCGAGCGCTACGGGCACTACTCGCTGGCCGCGGAGTCGAAGTACGACCATCCGTTCCAGTGGGGCTCCAAGCGCACCGGGCCTGACCTGGCGCGCGTCGGCGGCAAGTATTCAGATGCCTGGCATGTCGAGCATCTGAAGAACCCGCGCTCGGTCGTGCCCGCCTCGGTCATGCCGGCCTATCCCTTCCTGGCCGAAAACCGGCTGGATGACCGCAACATCCGCGCCCATCTCCTGACCAACCAGGAACTGGGCGTGCCCTACACCGAGGAAGACCTGCAGAAGGCCCGGACGGATCTCTATACCCAGATCAATCCGGACTCGGAGAGCGTGGACGACTTCCTGAAGCGCTATCCGAAGGCCGTCGTGCGGGACTTCGACGGGGATCCCACCAAGCTGACCGAGATGGACGCCGTCGTCGCCTATCTCCAGATGCTCGGCACCCTCGTCGACTTCAGCCTCTACGACAACAAGGCCTATCTGCGCTGAGGACAGGGGGGAGCCATGTTCGACTACACATCGGCAGCTCACTTCGCCCAGACCTGGGGGCTGCTCTACTTCTTTGCGATCTTCCTCGGCGTTCTCGTCTACGCCTTCTGGCCGAAGAACAAGGCGCGCTTTGACGAGGCGGCGCACATTCCTCTCAAGGAGGACTGATATATGGCGCATGACCACGAAGGGCGCCTCGACACCGTGACCGGGGTTCGCACCACCGGTCACGAGTGGGACGGGATCGAGGAACTGAACAATCCGCTGCCGCGCTGGTGGCTGTACCTGTTCTACATCTGCATCGTCTGGGCGATGATCTACTGGGTGCTGATGCCGGCGTGGCCGCTCGTCAACGGCTTCACCCCGGGCCTGCTCGGCTATTCCCAGCGTGAGCAGGGCATGATCGCCTATCAGGAGGTGATGACCGCCCGCGCCGCCGACGCCAAGGGGCTCGCCGATTCGAGCTTTGCGGAGATCGAGGCGAACCCGACCCTGCTCGCCTTCGCGCTTGCCCAGGGCAAGGCGGCGTTCGGCGACAACTGCGCGCCGTGCCATGGCCAGGGTGCCACCGGCAGCGTCGGCTTCCCGAACCTTCAGGACGATGACTGGCTGTGGGGCGGCACCGTTGCCGACCTCGCCCACACCATCACCGTCGGCGTGCGCTCGACCTCGCCGGACACCCGGGTTTCCGACATGCCGGCCTTCGGCAAGGACGGTCTCCTGACCCCGGTGCAGATCAACGCCGTCGCCGCGTTCGTGCGCACCCTGTCCGGCCAGGAGCCGGCGCCGGGCGCGGACGTGGCGGCCGGCAAGCAGGTCTTCGCCGACAACTGCGCGGCCTGCCATGGCCCCGACGGCAAGGGCAACCCGGAAGTCGGCGCCCCGAACCTGACCGATGGCATCTGGCTCTATGGCGGCTCCACCGCCACCAT
>JBBSSF010000184.1:0-7046 GCA_038242345.1 Hyphomicrobiales bacterium | reverse complement strand
CCGACGGCGCAGCGTCTCCACGTCGATGTCCGTCCGGATGGTGAGCTTGCTCGACATTGCTGGCCCTCCCCAACAGGGAGGGAATCAGAACCGAGCTGATTTGCATAGGCCGAGAGTCGGGAGTGGGCGGAACCGGTATGAGCCTTTCGGGGGCGACTGCCCCCAGCCTCCCGGCCCCTCCAGTTTTTTCATGAAAAAGGGGGGAGGTCCGGAGGCTCCCGGGCCTCCGGGCGGGTTCGGGCGGCAGCCCGATAGCCTTCGAAACAGAAGAGCCCGGCGGACGGATCCACCGGGCTCTTTTTTGTCCCAGGAGGGGAGGGGCCGATTATTCGGCCGCGCCCGGAAGCGTGGAGAGCATGGCGTCGGCGGCTTCGCCGCCACCGGCCTTGCGGCGCTCCTCCAGGATCAGCTCGTCGCGGTGGGTGGCCACCTCGCGCAGGCGGGCGACCAGGGCGCCGGTGCCGGCCGGGATGAGACGGCCGACGATGACATTCTCCTTGAGGCCTTCCAGCCGGTCGGCCTTGCCGCCGACAGCCGCCTCGGTGAGCACCCGGGTGGTTTCCTGGAAGGACGCCGCCGAGATGAACGACCGGGTCTGCAGGCTGGCCTTGGTGATGCCGAGCAGGACGGGGGTGCCGGAGGCCGGCTTCTTGCCTTCCTCGAGCGCCTTGGCGTTGACGATATCCAGCTCGTGGCGGTCGATCTGCTCGTTGAGGATCAGATCGGTCTCGCCCGGGTCGGAGATCTCGACCTTCTGCAGCATCTGGCGAACGATCACCTCGATGTGCTTGTCGTTGATCTGCACGCCCTGGAGCCGGTAGACCTCCTGGATTTCATTGACGAGATAGGCGGCCAGCGCCTCCACGCCCTTGATGGCCAGGATGTCGTGCGGCGCCGGATTGCCGTCGAGGATGAAGTCGCCCTTCTCGACCACGTCGCCTTCCTGAAGGTGCACGTGCTTGCCCTTCGGGATCAGGTACTCCAGCGGCTCCATGTCCGGGTTGGTCGGCTCCAGGATGATCCGGCGCTTGGACTTGTAGTCCTTGCCGAACTTGATGGTGCCGTCCGCCTCGGCGATGATCGCGTGATCCTTCGGACGCCGGGCCTCGAACAGCTCCGCCACCCGCGGCAGACCGCCGGTGATGTCGCGGGTCTTGGCGCTTTCCAGCGGGATACGCGCGAGCACGTCGCCGGCCTTGACCTCCGCACCCGGCTCCACCGACAGGATCGCGTCGACGGACAGCAGGTAGCGGGCGTCGCCGCCCTTGGAGAGCTTCAGGATCTTGCCGTCATGGCCCTTCACGACCATGGCCGGCTTCAGATCCGACGAGCGGGCGTTGGAGCGCCAGTCGATGACCACGCGCTTGGTGATGCCGGTCGCCTCGTCGGTGGTTTCCGACACCGACTGACCTTCCACCATGTCCTCGAAGCCGACGACGCCTTCCACTTCCGTCAGGATCGGGCGGGTGTAGGGATCCCACTCCGCCAGACGCTGGCCGCGCTTCACCTGGTCGCCCTCGTCCACATGCAGACGCGAGCCATAGGTGACGCGGTGGGACGAGCGCTCCTGACCATCGCGGTCGATGACCACGAGGGCGAGGTTACGGCCCATGGCGATGAGCTTGCCGTCGGAGTCGCGCACCACGTTGCGGTTGCGGATGTGGATGGTGCCCTCGAAGTTCGTCTCGATGAACGAGGAGTCCACCACCTGCGCCGTGCCGCCGATGTGGAAGGTGCGCATGGTGAGCTGGGTGCCCGGCTCGCCGATCGACTGGGCGGCGATGACGCCCACCGCCTCGCCCATGTTCACCGGCGTGCCGCGCGCCAGATCGCGGCCATAGCAGGTGCCGCAGACGCCCTGCTTGGTCTCGCAGGTCAGCACCGAGCGGATGCGCACCGACTGCACGCCGGCCTTCTCGACGCGCTCCAGGTCTTTCTCGACGATCATGCGGCCGGTCTCGACCAGCAGCTCGCCGGTCGCCGGATCGCTGATGTCTTCCGCCGCGGTGCGGCCGAGGATCCGGCTGCCCAGCGTGGCGACGATCGAGCCGGAGTCCACGATCGCGGTCATCTTGATGCCGCCGGTGGAGCCGCAGTCGACTTCCGTCACGATGGAGTCCTGGGCCACGTCGACAAGACGACGGGTCAGGTAACCGGAGTTGGCAGTCTTCAGCGCGGTGTCGGCCAGACCCTTACGGGCGCCGTGGGTGGAGTTGAAGTACTCCAGCACGGTCAGGCCTTCCTTGAAGTTCGAGATGATCGGCGTCTCGATGATCTCGCCCGACGGCTTGGCCATGAGGCCGCGCATGCCCGCCAGCTGCTTCATCTGGGCCGGCGAACCACGGGCGCCCGAGTGGCTCATCATGTAGATCGAGTTGATCGGCTTCTGCCGGCCGGTCAGGTCGTCCTTCTGGACGGCCGAGATGCGCTTCATCATCTCGTCGGCGACGCGGTCGGTGCACTTGGCCCAGGCGTCGACGACCTTGTTGTACTTCTCGCCCTGGGTAATCAGGCCGTCCTGATACTGCTGCTCATATTCCTTGGCGAGGACCTGGGTGTCGTTGACCAGCTTTTCCTTGGTGTCCGGGATCACCATGTCGTCCTTGCCGAACGAGATGCCGGCCTTGAACGCATTGTGGAAGCCCAGAGCCATGATGCGATCGCAGAAGATCACCGACTCCTTCTGACCGCAGGCGCGGTAGACGGTGTCGATCATCGCCGAGATCTGCTTCTTGGTCATCAGCTGGTTGCAGACCGCGAACGGTACGCCCGGATGACGCGGCAGCAGCTCCGCGATCTTCATGCGGCCCGGCGTGGTCTCGTAGATCGTCGAGGTCGGATTGCCCTCGGCATCCACCGAGCGGAACCGGCCGCGGATCTTGGTGTGCAGGGTGACGACCTTGGACTCCAGGGCGTGGTTCAGCTCGCCCATGTTGCCGAAGACCATGCCCTCGCCCGGCTCGTTATCGGTCATGATCGACAGATAATAGAGGCCGAGCACGATGTCCTGGGACGGCACGATGATCGGCGCGCCGTTGGCCGGATGCAGAATGTTGTTGGTCGACATCATCAGCGCGCGCGCTTCCAGCTGGGCTTCCAGCGAAAGCGGCACGTGGACGGCCATCTGGTCACCGTCGAAGTCGGCGTTGAACGCCGCGCAGACGAGCGGATGCAGCTGGATCGCCTTGCCCTCGATCAGCACCGGCTCGAAGGCCTGGATGCCGAGACGATGCAGCGTCGGCGCGCGGTTGAGCATGATCGGATGCTCGCGGATGACCTCGTCCAGGATATCCCAGACTTCCGGCTTCTCCTTCTCGACGAGCTTCTTCGCCTGCTTCACCGTCGCCGAATAGCCCTTGGCGTCGAGGCGCGAGTAGATGAACGGCTTGAACAGCTCAAGCGCCATCTTCTTCGGCAGGCCGCACTGATGCAGCTTCAGCTCCGGGCCCACCACGATGACGGACCGGCCGGAATAGTCGACGCGCTTGCCGAGCAGGTTCTGCCGGAACCGGCCCTGCTTGCCCTTCAGCATGTCGGAGAGCGACTTCAGCGGACGCTTGTTGGCACCCGTGATGACGCGGCCGCGGCGGCCGTTGTCGAACAGGGCGTCGACGGACTCCTGCAGCATCCGCTTCTCGTTGCGGATGATGATGTCCGGCGCGCGCAGCTCGATCAGCCGCTTCAGGCGGTTGTTCCGGTTGATGACGCGGCGGTAGAGGTCGTTGAGGTCCGAGGTCGCGAACCGGCCACCGTCGAGGGGCACCAGCGGGCGCAGATCCGGCGGGATCACCGGGATCACGGTCATAATCATCCACTCGGGCTTGTTGCCCGACTCGATGAACGCCTCGATCAGCTTCAGCCGCTTGGCGAGCTTCTTCGGCTTCAGGTCCGAGGTGGACTCGGCGATCTCGACGCGCAGGTCGGCGGCGATCTTCTCCAGGTCCATGCCGCGCAGCAGCTCGCGGATGGCCTCGGCGCCGATCATGGCGGTGAAGGAGTCCTCGCCATATTCGTCCTGGGCGCGGACATAATCCTCCTCGCTCAGAAGCTGGTGCAGCTTCAGAGGGGTCAGACCCGGCTCAAGCACGACATAGTGCTCGAAATAGAGGATGCGCTCCAGGTCCTTCAGGGTGAAGTCGAGCAGGGTGCCGATGCGCGACGGCAGCGACTTCAGGAACCAGATGTGGGCAACCGGCGCGGCCAGCTCGATATGGCCCATCCGCTCGCGGCGCACGCGCTGGAGGGTGACCTCCACGCCGCACTTCTCGCAGATGATGCCCTTGTACTTCATGCGCTTGTACTTGCCGCACAAGCACTCGTAGTCCTTGATCGGTCCGAAGATCTTGGCACAGAACAGGCCATCACGCTCCGGCTTGAAGGTCCGGTAGTTGATGGTTTCCGGCTTCTTGATCTCGCCGTAGGACCAGGACAGAATCTTCTCAGGAGACGCGATCGAGATCCGGATCTCGTCGAAGGTCTGAGCCGGAGCCTGCGTATTGAAAAGGTTCATGACCTCTTGAGTCATCGGGCTCTCTCTCCGTCGCTTGGGACCGCCGTCCGTGCCGCTGTCCGCCTCAGCTGGCCGGCCGGCTCCCGAAATCGTGGGGCCAGTCTGGACCCGTCGGGCCGGATTGCCCTTCGGGACGGTATCGCCGGAGAGGTGCTTGCGGGCGGGATGGCCCGGCGCCGTACCCCCGGCATCTTCTGGAAGCAAAACCCGTGCGGCGCCCCGGGCGGCTGTGGCCCGGGGCGCCGGTCGTCTTCAGCCGATTGCGGGGCGGATCACTCCGCCGCCTCGCTGTGCGGCTCGTCGCCTTCGCCGGCCGGCGGCGCCTTGGAGGAATGCAGGTCGACGTTGAGACCCAGCGACCGCATTTCCTTGACGAGCACGTTGAAGCTCTCCGGAATGCCGGCCTCGAAGGTGTCGTCGCCCCGCACGATCGCCTCGTAGACCTTCGTGCGGCCGGCGACGTCGTCGGACTTCACCGTCAGCATTTCCTGCAGCGTATAGGCCGCACCATAGGCCTCCAGCGCCCACACTTCCATTTCGCCGCAGCGCTGGCCGCCGAACTGGGCCTTGCCGCCCAGCGGCTGCTGGGTGACGAGGGAGTAGGGGCCGATGGAGCGGGCGTGGATCTTCTCGTCGACCAGGTGGTGGAGCTTCAGCATGTAGATGTAGCCCACGGTCACCTTGCGGTCGAAGGGCTCGCCCGTCAGTCCGTCATAGACGGTCATCTGGCCCGAGCCGTTGAGACCGGCCTTGTGCAGCATCTGCACGATGTCGGCATCACGGGCACCATCGAACACCGGCGTCGCGATCGACACGCCGCGGGAGATCTGCTCGCCGAGCTTCACGATCCCGCCGTCGTCGAAATTCTTGACGTCGTCGCCCTTGATGTTGTCGCCATAGATGTCGACGATGGCCTCGCGCAGCTCCTCGACCTGGCCCGACTTTTGGTACTCGTTGACGATCGCGGCGATCTTCTTGCCGAGATTGGCGCAGGCCCAGCCCAGGTGGGTCTCCAGGATCTGCCCGACATTCATGCGCGACGGCACGCCCAGCGGATTCAGCACCATGTCGACATGGGTGCCATCTTCCAGGAACGGCATGTCCTCGATCGGCACGATCCGCGACACGACACCCTTGTTGCCGTGCCGGCCGGCCATCTTGTCGCCCGGCTGGATCTTGCGCTTCACCGCCACGAAGACCTTGACCATCTTCATGACGCCCGGAGGCAGCTCGTCACCGCGCTGGAGCTTCTCGACCTTGTCCATGAAGCGGCGTTCCAGCCGCTTCCGGCTCTCGTCATAGGTGCCGCGCAGCGCCTCCATCTCGGACATGAACTTGTCGTCGGCGATGGCGAACTGCCACCACTGCGACCGGGAGATGCTGTCCAGCACCTCGCGGGTGACGACGGTGTCCTTCTTGAAGGTGCGCGGGCCCGCCGACGCGGTCTTGCCGATCAGCATCTCGGCCAGACGGCCATAGACGTTGCGGTCCAGGATCGCCTGCTCGTCGTCACGGTCCTTGGCGAGACGCTCGATCTCCTCGCGCTCGATTGCCATGGCGCGCTCGTCCTTTTCGACGCCATGACGGTTGAACACGCGCACTTCCACGACGGTGCCCTGCACGCCCGGGGGCACGCGGAGCGAGGTGTCGCGGACGTCCGAGGCCTTCTCGCCGAAGATGGCGCGCAGAAGTTTCTCTTCCGGCGTCATCGGGCTCTCGCCCTTCGGCGTGATCTTGCCGACCAGGATGTCACCGGCGACGACTTCGGCACCGATATAGGTGATGCCGGCTTCGTCGAGATTCTTCAGCGCCTCTTCCGAGACGTTCGGAATGTCGCGGGTGATTTCCTCCGGGCCGAGCTTCGTGTCACGCGCCATCACCTCGAACTCTTCGATGTGGATGGAGGTGAACACGTCGTCGGACACGATCCGCTCGGAGAGCAGGATGGAGTCCTCGAAGTTGTAGCCGTTCCACGGCATGAACGCGACGAGCACGTTGCGGCCGAGCGCCAGGTCGCCGAGGTCCGTCGACGGACCGTCCGCGATGATGTCGCCCTTGGCAATGATGTCGCCCACCCGCACCAGCGGACGCTGGTTGATGCAGGTATTCTGGTTCGAGCGCTGGAACTTCATCAGCCGGTAGATGTCGACGCCCGACTTCGACGGATCGAGATCCTCCGTCGCGCGGATGACGATACGGTTGGCATCCACCTGGTCGACGACGCCGGCCCGGCGCGCCGAAATGGCGGCACCGGAGTCGCGCGCCACGACGGATTCCATGCCCGTGCCGACGAACGGCGCCTCGGCGCGCACCAGCGGCACGGCCTGACGCTGCATGTTCGAGCCCATGAGGGCGCGGTTGGCGTCGTCGTTCTCGAGGAACGGAATGAGCGCGGCTGCGACCGACACCAGCTGCTTCGGCGACACGTCCATGTAGTCGACGCGGTCCGGCGTCGCCATGACGTTTTCACCGGCATGACGGCAGACGATCAGGTCGTCGGTCAGGTGGCCCGACTTGTCGACCAGGGCGTTGGCCT
>JBBSSF010000183.1:0-7067 GCA_038242345.1 Hyphomicrobiales bacterium | reverse complement strand
TGATGAGCACCGCCCCGTCCTGGAGATAGAAGGTGTGCAGGGTCTTCAGGCACATCTCCACCGGGCTGGAGATGCGCGCGCCCGAGGTCTCGTCGATGAGGTGGAACACCTCGTCCAGCGGCCGGCCGAAGCTCTCCAGCGCGGTCCAGCCGGTGATCTTCTCGGCCACCGGGTTCATGAAGGTGATGGCCATGTCGGCATCGGTGGTGATGACCGCGTCGCCGATGGAGTAGAGGGTGATGCGCAGCCGCTCCTTCTCCTCCTGGAGCGCCTCGGTCAGGGTATGGGTGGCGGTGATGTCCCAGTGCACCCCGACCACCCGCTCCGCCAGGCCATCGGCGCCGGCAATGACATCGGCCATCAGCCGGATATGACGGATCTCGCCATCGCCGCGCCGGATGCGCATCTCGGTGACGAAGCGCGACAGCGACGTCATGGCGGCCCGCATCCCGCTGACCACATGGTCGAGATCGGCCGGGTGGATGAGGGCGTGCCACTCTTCCCGGCTGCCATGGAAGTCCGCCGGCGCAAGGCCATACTGCTCGAACATCCGGCGATCCCAGGTGACCCGGTCGCCGGCGATGTCGAACTCCCAGATGCCGATGTCGCCGGCCTCGACGGCCAGCTCCATGCGCTCCGCCAGAGTGCGGATCTCCGCCTCCTGGGCGCGCAGGGTCGAGATGTCGGTGTGGGTGCCGATCATGCGCCTGGGCCGGCCGGCGGCATCGCGGTCGATCACCCGGCCGCGGTCCATGATCCAGACCCAGTGGCCATCGGCGTGGCGCATGCGGAACTGGGCCTCGAACAGGTCGGTCTCGCCGTCGAGGCAGGCCTGGTCGATGGCCAGCACGCGCGCGCGGTCGTCGGGATGCAGCAGCTTGTTCCACAGGTCCTGGTCATCGACACCGGTCTCGGCCGGCAGACCGAGCATGGCGCGCCAGGTGGCGGAATAAAAGGTGCGCCCGGACAGGAGATCCCGGTCCCACACCCCCTGCCCCGCGCTTTCGAGGGCGAAGGCCCAGCGGCTTTCGGCTTCCGCCAGCCGGGCTTCGGCCGTCTTGCGGGCATCGATGTCCTCGATCTGGGAGACGAAGAACAGCGGGCGTCCGGTTTCCGGATCCCGCACCAGACTGACGGCCAGAAGCGCCCAGAACACCCGGCCATCGCGCCGGATATAGCGCTTCTCCATGCGATAGCTGCCGATATGGCCATCGAGGGCCGCACGCACCTGCGCCAGATCGGGCTCCAGATCCTCGGGAAAGGTGATGTCCTGAAAGGAGCGGACCAGAAGCTCGGGCCGGTCATAGCCGAGCATGTCGCAGAAGGCCTCGTTGACCCGCAGGCAGCGGCCGTCAGGCGAAATGATGGCCATGCCGATGGCGGAATCATCCATCGCCTGTCGGAACAGGGCCTCGCTCTCGCGCGCCTGCCGCTCGGAGCGCACCCGGGCATCCTTGACGAGAGCCAGGAAATAGGCCGGCAGCAGGGTCAGCGGCAGGGCCACATGAGCCCCGAAACGGGCTCCGCCGCCGTCGGGCAGGCCCATGACCAGCACCGACACCGCGGCCGCAAGCCCGACCAGCGTGGTGCGGAAGAGATCGAGCCGGGCGGCGGCGATCATCACCGGCACCGCGACACCGACAAAGGGAAAGCGCATCGTCAGGATGGAGACGATGCTCCAGGGCACCGTCAGGGCGATGAACATGGCCAGCTCGGCCAGTCGCACCGGACGCGCAAGGGCCGCCAGGGCCGCGCGGTCGAGCGACAGCGCCGGCGGCAGGATCAGCACCGCCCCCATGAACGAGCCGATCCACCAGGATTCCAGCACCGGCAGGAAGGGCGCGACGCCGAGCCCGGCAAGGAGCGACGCCCCGATCAGCCCGCCCGCCAGCGGCGCGACCACGCCCGCCGCCAGAAGCCCCCAGACCAGATCGGCGGGACCGGAAATCGTGCCCCGCCCGCCGGTGGCCCGGTCCACCAGAAGCACCGCGACGCCGATTTCCACCAGATTGGCAAGCGTCAGGCCGCTCGGCGCGAGCACGGAGAAATCGCAGATCAGATTGCCGCCGAACACGCCCGCGATGGTGGCGACACCACCGATCCAGCGCTCCCCCGGGTCTGCCCGCAGGATGAAGGCCAGCGCCAACGCATTGGGCAGCCAGACCGAGGCGACATTGCCCGGAAGCCGGGTGAGCAGGATGCAGCCGACCGTCACCGCACACAGGAGCACCGCCTGCCCGAAGCCGGTCAGCGCCTGCCGTCGCCAGCGGGACATCCCCTCCCCGGGGGCCCGGACGGACTCGGTCGGGTCCATAAGGATCGCATCCTCTCCGTGCAGCCCGGCCGAAGGCTCAACCGCCCCGCGCCCGCCTGCACCCATTCCGGGACTGGTCGCGCATTAGGTTCCAGACATCATACCCCAGCCCGAAAGTCCCGCCAATGCGTCCGGGCACGCGCCAACGCGTCCGTGCGTGCTCCCCGCCGCGCGCCACCGCGCGGGCGGGACACCGCCGCCCCCTTCCCGGACGCTTCCGGCCTCCCCCCGGGCACGGCAGAGCCGAGAAAGTGATGCACCCGCGCCCGGACGCCCTTGCGGAACACAGGCGGAACGGCTAGTCTCCGTTCGTGTTTTGTACCTTGATCCACAACAAGCCGCCTGTCGTCCGGCATCTGCCGCCAGGATAACCGGCCGCCGGAGCGGACAGACGGATCAGGGAGGATCAGGCGGGGGCTCCGGACACACTGTCCGGAATCCGGCATGACTGAGGGGGCCGTGAGGGGCGATGCTTACCCGCAAGCAGCACGAACTGCTGATGTTCATCCACGACCGGCTCCGCGAGAGCGGCGTCCCCCCGTCCTTCGAGGAGATGAAGGAAGCTCTCGACCTGCGGTCCAAGTCGGGCATCCACCGGCTCATCACGGCGCTGGAGGAGCGCGGCTTCATCCGCCGCCTGCCCAACCGGGCGCGGGCGCTGGAGGTCATCCGCCTGCCGGAATCGGCAACTCCCGGCACCGCGGCGCCACGGCCGAAGCGCTTCGCGCCGGAAGTGATCGAGGGCACCCTCGGCCGGCCGCGCGCAGCGGTTCCCGCGGCACCTGCTGCCGGCGAGGCCGAGGTGATCTCGGTACCGGTCATGGGCCGGATCGCCGCCGGCGTGCCGATCGAGGCCATCCAGAACATCAGCCACGCCATCACCGTCCCGGCGGAGCTGATTTCCGGTGGCGAGCATTATGCCCTTGAGGTCCGCGGCGATTCCATGATCGAGGCCGGCATCCTCGATGGCGACACGGTGCTGATCCGGCGATGCGAGAGTGCGGACTCCGGCGACATCGTGGTGGCACTGGTGGACGGACAGGAGGCGACGCTGAAGCGCCTGCGCAAGCGCGGCGGTTCCGTCGCCCTGGAAGCCGCAAACCCGGCCTACGAGACCCGCATCTTCGGCCCTGACCGGGTGACGATCCAGGGACGTCTGGTGGCGCTGTTCCGGCGCTACTGATCCCGCCGCCCCCGGCGCCCGCCCCGCCAGGAGGAGGCACCTGCCTGCCGGGCCGCTGTCAGGAGCCCGGAACGGCGGAAAGAGCCCGGAGAGGCAGGCGGACCGCGCGTGCGCGCGCAGGCAGGCGGCGGCTTGTGTCCGTCGCCGGATCGTGTCCGGTCCGGCGGGCGGCCGCGCCACTCCACCCGGGGCCCGCGCAGTCCCTCCCGCTTCGATCCGCCGGGCGGCAGCGACTTCCCTCGGACTGGCCGGGGGGAGCGGGGGCACGGCCCGCCGCTCCGGGGTCGGGGCTGGACGCCGGTTGATCGGGACTGAACGCCGGCGTGTCGAAGCCGTTCGAGGCCGTTGAGGATCCGGGTCCGTCCGGGACCTGCCTTCAGGCAAACAGCTCCGGCCGGCGGACCATCAGGGCGAGGGTGAGGATCACGGTCTTGCCGTCCCGGAGCTTTCCGGCGCGCAGGGCCTCGCCCAGCTCCGCGCAGGACCATTCGAGCACCTCGATGTGCTCGCCCTCATGGACCAGCCCGCCCCCCGCACCCAGCCGGTCGGCGGGGGAATAGGTGCCCAGATAGAGGTTCAGCCGCTCGGTGACCGAGCCCGGGGACATGTAGGCCTCGCACACCGGGTCGAGATCGTGCACCCGGTAGCCGAGTTCCTCCTCGGCCTCGCGCAGGGTGCAGGCGGCCGGATCCTCGTCCTCCTCGCGCAGGCCCGCGCACACCTCGACGAGAAAGGGCGCGTCGCCGAGAAGCAGGGCCGGATAGCGCAGCTGGCGCACCAGCAGCACCGTGCGCCGCTCCGCATCGACCGGCAGCACGCCGACGCCGTGGCCATGGTCGTGGATCTCGCGCCAGGCGGTATGGACGGATCCATCCGCCATCCGCTCGCGGATTTCCACGCTTTCCAGATGGATGAAACCGTCGTGCAGCGTCTTGCGGCCGCCGATTTCCACCCGGGCCGGCATGTCGTGCGATGTCGTCATGAATGCGCCCTCAAGGACCGGACATCCGCGCGCCGGGACGGGAGAACCGGACCCGCGGGGAGGCTCGGGGGGGGAGCCTAGGCCGGGCATGGGCGGCAGGTCACGTGAAAACCGCCCCTGCCCGGTCCGCTCCGGGAGAGCGGTGGCAGGCGGGCAACAGCCGCCCGGCCGGGCGCGCACGCTCCCCGGGGGCGGCCTTCTCCGCCGCGCGGCGGGAAAAGCGGCCCCGTGGCCGGCATCCGGGCCCGTTCTCCGGTGCCCGGACGCGCGCTCAGAGCAGGTCCATCAGATGGGGGATCAGGGGAATGTCGGCCGGCGGCATGGGCAGGTCGCGCAGCGCTGCGGGCCGCACCCATTTCATCGCCTGCCCTTCCCGGCCCGACGGCGTGCCCTCCCAGCGCCGGCAGACATAAAGCGGCATCAGCAGGTGGAAGTCGTCATAGGCATGGCTGGCGAAGGTGAGCGGAGCGAGGCACGGCACCTTCGTCACGATGCCGAGCTCTTCCTGCAGCTCGCGCACGAGGGCGTCCTCGGGCCGCTCGCCGGGCTCCAGCTTGCCGCCGGGAAATTCCCACAGGCCGGCAAGCTGCTTGCCTTCCGGGCGCTGGGTCACCAGCACCCGGTTGTCGGCATCCACCAGCGCGCAGGCGACCACCAGCAGAAGGCGCATCTCAGCTCCGGTAGTCGCCATTGATCGCCACATATTCCTTGGTGAGATCGCAGGTCCACACCGTCGCCGTGCCCGCGCCGAGGCCGATGTCGGCGCGGATGCGGATCTCGTCCTTCTTCATCTCGGCCGAGGCGGCATCTTCCGAATAGGAAGGATCCCGCTCGCCCGCGACGGCCACGCGGATGTCGCCGAACCAGATCGCCAGCCGGTCCCGGTCGGCGGGCTCGCCGGCCTTGCCGACGGCCATGACGACCCGGCCCCAGTTGGCATCCTCGCCGGCGACCGCCGTCTTCACCAGCGGCGAATTGGCGATGGAGAGCGCGATGCGCTTGGCCGAGGCGTCGCTTTCGGCGCCGGTCACGGTGACGGCGACGAACTTGCGGGCGCCCTCGCCATCCTTCACCACCATGTGGGAGAGATCGCGCAGCAGCGCGGCCAGCGCAGCCCGGAAGGGCTCCAGCCGCGGATCGGCAGCCTCGGTGATCGGGGCGATCGCGGCCTTGCCGGTCGCAAAGATCAGCAGCGTGTCGGAGGTGGAGGTGTCGCTATCGACGGTGATCGCGTTGAACGAGCCGGTGACGGCGGCCGAGAGCAGGCCCTGCAGCACGCTCTGGGCAACCGGCGCATCGGTGGCCACGAAGGACAGCATGGTCGCCATGTCCGGCGCGATCATGCCGGCACCCTTGGCGATGCCGTCGATGGTCACCGCCACGCCGTCGATCATCACCGTGCGGGTGGCGACCTTGGGAAAGGTGTCGGTGGTCATGATGGCCTTCGCCGCCTCTATCCACGGACCGGGGGCAACGCGGGCGGCGGTATCGGCCAGGACGGCGGTGAAGCGGGCGGGATCCAGCGGCTCGCCGATCACGCCGGTGGAGGCGAGGTAGACCTCGTCGGGCCGGCAGCCGATGGTGGCCGCCACGGCCTCGGCCGAGATCTGCACCGTCTCGCGACCCTTCCGGCCGGTGAAGGCGTTGGCATTGCCGGAATTGACGAGCAGCGCCCGGGCCGAGCCGGCCGGCAGCGACTGGCGGCACCAGTCGACCGGCGCCGAGGGGCACTTCGACCGGGTGAACACGCCCGCAACCGTCGTGCCGGCATCGAACAGCATCAGGAGCACATCGGTGCGCCCCTTGTACTTGATGCCCGCTTCGGCGGTGGCGAAACGCACGCCGGGCACGGCGGGCATCTCGGGATAGGATTTCGGGGCAAGCGGGGAAACGGCGCTGGACATCGGCTCTGGCCTCAGACGGGCAGGAAGGCCCCCGGTTTGCCTCAAGCCTGTGGCAGGCGCAAGACGCGCACGGGAATTTGCGCGCGTCAGACCCGGATGCGGATCAGCCGGCCGGCATAGCGGTGAACGGCCGGGATCACGCCCCACACCATGGCGATCACCATGGTCGGCGCCACCACGAGCGTGCGCTGCCAGATCGACCAGCCCTCGGTGAGCGGAGCGACCACATAGAGGATGGCGGTGATGAGCGGATAGACGACCACCGCCAGGACGAGGGTGAAGCGATAGCGGGAAATCGAGATCGGCGACGACATGAAGAACATTCCGCACGGGATGGATCTGGGTCGATCCGTGCCCCGGCCGCGCGGTCCGACGGACCCGCGGCAGCCGGGAGCAGAAAAGCGAAACGAAACGGATCGTTTCGATTGATCTATCCGCCTCGCTCGGCTATGTCAACGGGGGAGACACGGGCAGTCCCGGCCGGGACTGCGGCGGCGGACGGCCTGATCCCAAAGGGCCTTGGACAGGTCCTCCGGGAGTCCGGGGCGGATCTCTCATAGTTCTGGAACAGATGAGAAATCCGCTGTTCTTCAGGCGCATGGGTGCGGTCGGCAGGTCGCGCGCCTGGTCTGATACCAAAGATCCTCGAAGAGGACTCTTTGGTATTCCGATGCAGATTTCTCA
>JBBSSF010000182.1:0-7073 GCA_038242345.1 Hyphomicrobiales bacterium | reverse complement strand
TGGCCGGCACCGCCCAGGCCGGCGCCGATTTCACCGCCCAGTCCGGCGATGTCACCATCGCCCGCGGCCAGACCGCGGCCACGATCCAGATCCCGGTGGTGCAGGATTCCCGGGTGGAGGGCAACGAGACCTTCCAGGTCCGCCTCTCCAGCCCCCACGGAACGGCCCTCGTCGACAGTCTGGCGACGGTTACCATCGTCGATGATGACGGCTTCTCGGTCTCCGACGTGACGGTGGTCGAGGGGACGGGCGGCAGCCAGTCGGCGGTGTTCAGTGTCACCCTGTCGTCGGCGCTGGCCGAGGCGGCAACGGTGACCTATGCGACGGCCAACGGCACCGCCCGGGCGGGCACCGACTATACCGCCACCTCCGGCACCCTGAGCTTTGCCGCCGGCGAGACCGTGAAGACGGTGGCCGTGCCGATCATCACCGATGCGGTGGGGGAGGGGGTGGAGTCCTTCGCCTTCCGGCTCTCCAATGCCTCGGCCAATACCGGCCTTGCCCGGGCGAGCGCGACCGGCACCATTGTCGATGATGATGGCCTGCGGGTGTCGGATGCCAGCATCACCGAGGGCAACAGCGGCACGACCCAGGCGACGGTGACGGTCTCCCTCAGCTCGGCCGCGACCCAGCCGGTCACCGTCAACTGGGCGACGGCCGATGGCACGGCGGCGGCGGGCTCGGACTATGTCGCCGCCCATGGCAGCCTGAGCTTTGCCGCCGGCGAGACCTCGAAGACCGTCGCGGTTCAGGTGAAGGGCGATACGGCCTACGAGCCCAACGAGACCTTCCGTGTCGTGCTGTCGGATCCGGTCAACACCGCCATCGTCGATGGCAGCGGCACCGTCACCATCACCAATGACGACACCCGGCCGCCGCCGGCGCTCTCGATCACCGATGCCTCCATCACCGAGGGCACCGGCGCGGGCACCACCATGATGCGGTTCGTGGTCGGGCTCTCCTATGCCGCCAGCTCGGCGGTCTCGGTCAACTATGCCACCGCCAACGGCACGGCGGCGGCCGGCAGCGACTACACCGCCACCAGCGGCACCCTCACCATTCCCGCCGGCAGCCTCTATGGCCTCATTGAGGTGCCGGTGCTGCGCGATGCCGCGGTGGAGGCCAGCGAGACCTTTACCCTCGCCCTCTCCAGCCCGACCGGCGGGGCGACCATCGACGACGGCTCGGCCCGCGGCACCATCCAGAATGATGATGCGGAACTGTCGATCGCCGCCCGCAGCGCCGCGCGGGCGGAAGGCAATTCCGGCGCGACGCCCTTCACCTTCACCGTGACGCGGAGCGGCGACACGGCCGAGAGCCACAGCGTCGCCTGGGCGGTGACCGGCACCGGCACCCATGCCGCCAATGCCGCCGACTTCACAGGCCGGGCGCTGCCCCATGGCACGGTGAGCTTTGCCGCCGGCGAGACCGCGAAGATCGTGACCGTCGATGTCGCCGGCGACACCGCGGTGGAGAGCGGCGAGACCTTCCGCGTCACCCTTTCGGGTGCGTCGCAGGGCGCCACCATCGGCACGGCGGCGGCCACCGGCACCATCCAGAATGATGATGTCGCCACCCCGGCGGAGCTGTCGATTGCCGCCCGCAGCGCCGCGCGGCTGGAGGGCAATTCCGGCTCCACGCCCTTCACCTTCACCGTGACGCGGACGGGCGACACGGTGGGGGCCGACAGCGTCGCCTGGGCGGTGACCGGCACCGGCACCCAGGCCGCCAACGCCTATGACTTCACCGGCCGGGCGCTGCCCCATGGCACGGTGAGCTTTGCCGCCGGCGAGACCGCGAAGACCGTCACCGTCAACGTCGCCGGCGACAGTGTGGTGGAGAGCAGCGAGACCTTCCGGGTCACGCTCTCGGGAGCCTCGGCGGGTGCGGAGATCGGCACGGCATCCGCCATCGGCACCATCCGCAATGATGATGCCCGCCTGACCCTGACGGCCGGGCAGACCGCCCGGGCGGAGGGCAATTCGGGCTCGACGCCCATCACCTTCACCCTGACGCGGAGCGGCGACACCGCCGGCACCGACAGCGCCGACTGGGCGGTGACGGGCACCGGCACCCACGCCGCCAACGCCTATGACTTCACCGGCCGGGCGCTGCCTCATGGCACGGTGAGCTTTGCCGCCGGCGAGACCACGAAGACCGTCACCGTCAACGTCGCCGGCGACACGGCGATCGAGAGCGACGAGACCTTCGCGGTGACGCTCTCCAACCTCTCCGCCGGCGCGACCACCGGCACCCGCTCGGTGCAGGCCACCATCACCAATGATGACCGGGCCACCGACGATCTGCTGATCGGCACGGAGGCGAACCAGGTGCTGGACGGCGGCGCCGGCAATGACACCGTCACCTATGCCGGCCTGCGGGCCGCCGGGGTGACCGTGGACCTGTCGGTCTCCACCACCCAGTCCACCGGCGGGGGCGGTCTGGACCGGCTGATCTCCATCGAGAACCTGATCGGCTCCAGTTTCAGCGACGTGCTGTCGGGATCGAGCGGGGCCAACCGGCTGACCGGCGGCAAGGGCGCCGACCAGCTTGCCGGCCGCGGCGGGGCGGATGTGTTCGTCTACACGAAGATCACCGACAGCACGCCGGAACTGGCCGGGCGCGACCGCATCCTGGATTTCAGCCACGCCCAGGGCGACCGGATCGACGTGTCCGCCATCGATGCGGATCCCGCGGTCAGCGGCAACCAGGCCTTCCGGCTGGTGGACGGCGATTTCACCGGCGGCGCCCGGGAGCTCAGCATCTCCACCTGGGGCACCACCAACCTGCTGCGCTTCGATCTCGACAAGGACGGGGTGGCGGATTTCGCCATCACCGTGGTGAGCGCGACCGCAATCACTGCGGCCGACCTGATCCTCTAGAGCATTTTCAAGCGAAGTGGATACCGGTTCGCGTGAAGAAAATGCGTAAAATCAAAATACTAGAGCGTTTACCGTGAGCCGAAGCGAACGGAAAATGCTCTAGAGGAGTGTGTCCGGCGCTTTTCTCTCATACCAGCCGCACGAAGTGCTGACCGCACCTTAGCGCCTGAAGATCAGCAGATTTTCCATATGCCCCAAGGACATGGAAAATCTGCACCGGAATACCAAGGAGTCCTTTTCAAGGATCTTTGGTATCACCTGCCCCGAGCCGCCGCCCGCGCTGACCGCCGGGCGGCGGTTCTTCATTTTGCCTTGATCTGCCGGGGGATGGCGGTGGAGGGCCGAAAATTTTCCGCAATTTTCCGCCGTCCCGGTGAGGCTTTCCTAACCTTCCGTCAAGACACCGATTCCGGACCCGTCCCGCGTTAAGGTCCCGGCAGGGAGCCCGCGGCGAGTGTAGGGGTGTCCGGAGCGCCGGTGTCCAGTCGTGATACCAGTGACTTCCGGCCAGATGTTCAGGTCGGCCTTCAGGATGCGGTGGCATCCCCTGGCCGGCGCGGACGGGAAAGGGCCCGGGATTGAAGGGCCCGCCCCGTCCGGGCAGCAGGGGCCCGTTTTTTCCGGTGGACCTGTCGCCCGTCCCGTTCCGGTGTGCGCCGTCCGGCCGCGCACCGGGGTCCGTTGAGCCCCGGAAGAGGCCGGTTGCGGCGTCTTCCCCACCTCGTCGAGCAAGATCATGACCGGCTGGTCCGACCTCTCCTCCTTCTCCCATCCCGCCGCGGCCGAGAGCCGGGGCGCCGGCAGCGTGGAGCGCCGCCGCCTGCCGCGGGAAGCGGTGGCCGATGTCGTCCTGCCCCGCATCGAGCCCGATGGCCGGCTGCTGGTGGTGGGCAGCGAGGCCGAGGGCGTCGTGCGGCGGCTGTCGCTGCGCGCCTTCCGCGGCGTTGCCATGGCCTGCGTGCGTGGCGAGGACGGGGAATTCGTGTTCCGTCTCGAACTTGCCCATCCGGATCCGGCCCGCTCGGTGCGCATCGCCGATGTGGTCGACGCCGGCGAGGCGGCGGAGGTCTGGGAGAGCTGGGCGGCGGCGAGCGGCCTGCCGCTGCTGGTCGTCGATGGCGACGGGCGGATGCGCAGCCCGGTGGCCCGGCTCGGCCCGCTCTATGTGCTTCCCCCCTATGTCCGCCGCTGGGGCCGGCCGACCCGCGGGCGGCGTCCCGGCCGGGCCAACCTGCGCGCCGTCGGCTCGCTGGCGGGGGCCGACGTCCATGCCGGCGAGCGCGAGATCATCGCCCGCACCTGATACCAGGCGCACGACGTGCTGACCGCACCTTAGCGCCTGAAGGACAGCAGATTTCTCATATGCCCCAATGGCATGAGAACTCTGCATCGGAATACCAAAGAGTCCTCTTCGAGGATCTTTGGTATGGTCCCGGTCGCCGCGGCGACCGGCGGCCGGGACCGGAGGTCCCCGGAACGGATCCTCCGGACGCCCGGTGCGGATTTCCCCTGCTGCGGGCCGCTGATTTTCCCGTTTCCTCTTTTTTGGTCCGTCTTTTTCATTCCCGGCAGCATGCGCCGGGTTGCCCCGCGGCTTGGGCGCGGCGCGACCCCGGTTGCCGGACCGGCGGGCGCGCGGATAAAAGCGCGCCCGCCGGCGGATTTCAGCCCCTCTCCGGGCGCGGTCCGGCAGGCGGACGACGTTCCCTCTTGAAGATTGCGACGATCCCGCCGACTCTCTCGGCCGGAGCGGCCCGCTTCCGGCCGGGAGGTGGTCCGCCTGCGGTCCGGGTCTCCCGGCCGCCCCTGCCGGGGCGCGGGTCTGGTCTTTTTGGGGTGATGCATGTCCGGCAGGCGGCCCGGTCTTCGGGGGCGCGCCGGAAGATGCACTGGAGGAGTCGTCGTCTTGGGCAATCTGATCGATGGTCTGGTTGCGGCCGGGGAGGCCGTGAAGCCGGTTCCGGTCCATGCGGTCCGCCCGGCCGGGCTGGAAGAGGTGCTGGAAGATCTGCCGCTGGCGGCGGCCATCTGGGCGCGTACCAACCGGTTCGAGGCCTCCGCCGGGGCGCTGCTGGCGCTGCCCGGTGCCGATGGCACGGTGACGGCGGTGCTGTTCGGCCTCGGCACCGGCGCCGATCCGCTGCTGCCGGGCGCGCTGGCCGGCCTGCCCGAGGGCACCTACAGCCTCGCCTCCGGCTTCGAGGATCCCCAGGCGGCGGTGATCGCCTTCCTGCTCGGCCGCTACCGCTTCGACCGCTACCGCACGCCGCAGCCGTCGCGGGTGTTTCTCGTCTGCCCCGAGGACGTGGACACCGAGCAGGTGCGCCGCACCGCCGAGGCGGTGATGCTGGTGCGCGATCTGGTCAACATCCCGGCGAACGATCTGGGCCCGGCGGAACTTGCCGAGGCGGCCCGGGCACTTGCCGCCCGCAACGGCGCCTCGGTGACCCTGACCGACGGCGTGGCGCTGGAGACCGGCTTTCCCATGGTGCACGCCGTCGGCAAGGGCTCGTCCCGGGCGCCGCGGCTCATCGACATCGGCTGGGGACCGGTAAACGGTCCGAAGGTGACGCTGGTCGGCAAGGGCGTGTGCTTCGACACCGGCGGCCTGAACCTCAAGCCCGATTCCGCCAGGGCCCTCATGAAGAAGGACATGGGCGGCGCCGCCCATGTGCTGGGCCTTGCCTCCATGATTATGGACGCGCGCCTGCCGGTGCGGCTCCGGGTGCTGATCCCGGCGGTGGAGAACTCGGTTTCCGGCAACGCCTTCCGCCCGGGCGACATCCTCACCTCGCGCAAGGGCCTCACCGTCGAGATCGGCAACACCGATGCCGAGGGCCGGCTGATCCTCGCCGATGCCCTGGCGCTGGCCGATGAAGAGTCTCCCGATCTCCTCATCGACATGGCGACGCTGACGGGGGCTGCCCGGGTCGCCCTCGGCCCCGAGCTGCCGCCGCTCTATTCCACCGATGACGGCTTTGCCGCCGATCTTCAGACCGCCGGTCTGGCACTCGGCGATCCCATGTGGCGGATGCCGCTGTGGGCGCCCTATCAGAAGATGCTCGACAGCCGCATCGCCGATGTGAACCACATCACCTCCGGCGGCTTTGCCGGTTCCATCACCGCGGCGCTGTTCCTGTCGCGCTTCGTGGAGAAGGCGAAGATCTGGAGCCACATCGACATCTATGCCTGGACGCCGTCGGCCCGGCCCGGCCGGCCGGAAGGCGGCGAGGCCCAGACCATCCGCGCCCTGTTCCAGGTGATCTCCGACCGGTTCGGGGGGGCAGCGTGAGCGCGCCGGATCTCCGCCGCACGCCGGCGCGGCCCGATCTCGCCGCCGACTTCCTCAAAGGAAGGGTGGAGGCCGAGCGCTTCGTGCCCGGCGTGCGCCGCCGGGTGATGGAGCCGGTGGCGGCGCTGAAGCGCCGCCCGTCGGCCGATGCCTCCCTCGACAGCGAGGTGCTCCTCGGCGAAAGCGTCACCGTCTATGAGGAGACGGTGGAGGGCTGGGCCTGGGGGCAGCTGGAAACTGACGGCTATGTCGGCTGGATCCCGTCCGACGCGCTGGGGCCGGAGACGGCGCCGGTCACCCATCAGGTGACGGCGCTCGCCACCTTCCTCTATCCGGGCCCGGAGATGAAGCTGCCGCCGCTGAGCCTTCTTTCGCTCGGCAGCCGGCTGACCATCACCGGCACGACGGAAAAGCGCGGCCTCGTCTACGGGCTCACGCCCGGCGGCGCGGTGGTGCTGCGCCATCTGGCGCCGGTCGGCACGGCGGAGCCGGATTATGTCGCGGTGGCGGAACGCTTCGTCGGCCGGCCCTATCTCTGGGGCGGGCGCTCGTCGGCGGGCATCGACTGTTCCGGTCTGGTGCAGACGGCGCTGCTGGCGGCCGGCATTCCGGCCCCGCGGGATTCCGACATGCAGGCGGGCGAACTCGGCACCCGCCTGCCGCCGGACACCCCGCCCCGACGCGGCGATCTCGCCTTCTGGCCCGGCCATGTCGGCATCCTGCTCGATGGCGAACGCCTGCTGCACGCCAGCGGCTACCAGATGAGCGTGGTGGTCGAGTCCTTCGCGGAAGCCGTCGCCCGCATCGCCGGCGGCGGCACGGCGCTTTCGGGCCTCAACCGGCTATAATCCGGGGGCCTTATAATACCAAAGGATCCTTTTCAAGGACCTTTGGTATTA
>JBBSSF010000181.1:0-7142 GCA_038242345.1 Hyphomicrobiales bacterium | reverse complement strand
TGCTCTAACCAGCTGAGCTACTCCGCCCCAACGGGCCGCTCTGGTTCGGTGCGGGCGGTCCTCATCGGATCCATCCGGCACCGGCGAGGGGTTCGTCCGCGAAGTGCTTCGCGGCCGGCGCCCTCAAGCGATGGCGGGCGTATAGAGGAGTTCGGCCCCCGCTGTCAAGCGGGGTTCCCCGGAGCGGGACGGGCGGGTCATACCAGGCGCACGAAGTGCTGACCGCACCTTTGTGCCTGAAGGACAGCGGATTTCTCATATGCGCCAATGGCATGAGAAATCCGCATCGGAATACCAAAGAGTCCTTTTCAAGGATCTTTGGTATCAGCGGCGCGGGTGCAGCTCGATGTGGGCCAGCCGGCGGGCGAGGCTCCCGGCCGGCCAGAAGGCCTTGCGGTCATAATAGGCGTCGGTTGCCGGCACACCGGCGGGCAGGATCACCCAGGGCTGCTTCGAGGCGGTGTAGATGTGGATGTCCGGCGGCATCCGGTCCGGCTCCTCCAGGGTGCCGACGCGCACGAAGCGGAAGGCGGGGCCCGCGCCGGCATAGGTGCTCCACAGCGCCACCTGACAGTGCGGACAGCGGCTTATCATCTGCCCCTTGCCGCTCTCGGACGGCGTCGGGATTTCCGCCGGCGCGCCGGCCAGCAGGGTGACGCGATCATGCTCGATGAGGGCGTTGAGCACGAAGGCCGAGCCGGTCTCGCGCTGGCACCAGCGACAATGGCAGGCATGCACGAACAGCGGCCGGCCGCGCACGCGGAAGCGCACATGGCCGCAGGTGCAGCGGCCGTCCTGGGGCGGAATCGAATCAGCGGGCATGAGCCTCTCCGGCGGCGGAACGGGGCCTGTCGGGGACGGAAGCCGGGCAGCCGCCCGTCCGGATCCGCCATCCTAGCGCATGAACCGGCGCCGGAAAGGGGGCGCCGTGCCCGCGCGGACAGGCTGGACCGACCGAACGGTGGTTCTGTAGTCTGGCCGCCGGAGGCCCCGTCAGGCGCTTCGGGCGCATCTTCACGGCGACGTGGGGACCGCTCCGCCGGACGAAGAAAAGGGCGCGCTCAACACTCCGGTCCGCTTCCGTGCGCAGATGCGGCGGGCGGCGGCGCCGGAAAGAATGGACCCGGAAGGAAGGACGCCCATGGCCGGATTTGCACCGGAGGATTTTCCCGCCCATGCCATCGACAAGGTGCGCTATGGCGACACCGACCGGCAGGGCCACGTCAACAATGCGGTGTTCGCCACCTTTCTGGAAACCGGGCGCTGCGAGTTCCTGTTCGGGGATGATCCCGAGACCTCCTTCGTCATCGCCCGGCTGGAGCTCGATTTCCGCGCCGAGGCGCGCTGGCCGGGGACCATCGACATCTACAGCCGTGTCGCCCATGTCGGCCGCTCGTCGCTGAAGGTGGAGCAGGCGCTCTATCAGGGCGCCACCCTGGTGGCGACGGCGGTCACGGTGATCGTGCAGACCCATTCGTCCACCCGCCGCTCCCATCCGCTGTCCGAGGCGGCGGCGTCCCGTTTCCGCAAGCTGATGGTGCACGGCGACTGAGCCGGCCACCCAGGCCGGACGGGCCGGGTCTTGCCGGCGTCCGGTGCGTTGACCTCCTGTTCGGATGTCGGGCGCGCCGTCAATGCCCCGAGGCTGCCCCCGGACGACATCACCCCGGCCCGTTGCCGGGACCGGGGTGAGGGGGGCCGGGCGGAGCCGGTCATCCGGTGCCGCGCCCGGGGGGGCCCGGGTGCGGAGCTGCCGCCGGATCATGCCGGAGGTCCCTGAACACGGATCCTCTGGCAGTCCGGCGCGGATCTCTCATATCCTTGGGGAGGATGAGAGATCCGCTGTTCGTCAGGCTTGGGCGCGGTCAGCGCGTCCGTGCCCGGGATCAGATGTGACCGCCGCCGCGCAGCAGGCGCAGGGTGTGGATGGCGATCATCCGCTCTTCGTCGGTGGGCACGACGAAGACTTCCGTCTTGCTGCCCGGCGCCGAGATCAGGGTGGCGCCCCGGGTCTCGTTGGCGGCCGGATCCACCTCGACGCCCAGCCACTTCAGCCGGTCGGCCACCATCTGGCGCACTTCCGGCGAGTTCTCGCCGATACCGGCGGTGAACACCAGTCCGTCGAGACCACCGATGGAGGTGGCGAGCTTGGCGACCGCCTGGGCGACCTTCAGCGCGAAATATTCGAGCGCCATGGCGGCGGCCGGCTCGGGGCTGGCGACCAGGTCGCGCACGTCGTTGGAGATGCCGGACAGGCCGAGGAGACCGCTCTTGCGATAGAGCATCTCGCCGACATCATGGGCCGACATGCCCTTTTCCTCGATCAGGTGCAGCACGACGCCCGGATCCAGCGAACCGGACCGGGTGCCCATGGGCACGCCGTCGAGAGCGGTGAAGCCCATGGAGCTCTCGATGGAGTGGCCATTCTTCAGGCCGCAGACCGAGGCGCCCGAGCCCAGATGGCAGATCACCACCCGGCCGGCGCCGATGGCGGGGGCGAGGGTATGCAGCCGGCCCGAGACATATTCATAGGACAGGCCGTGGAAGCCATAGCGCCGCACGCCCTCGTCATAGAAGGCGCGCGGGATCGGGAACCGGTCCGAGATCTCGGGATGGTCGCGGTGGAAGGCCGTGTCGAAGCAGGCGACCTGGGGCAGGTCGGGCCGGCGTTCGCGCATCAGCTTGATCGGGTCGAGATTGGACAGCTGATGGAGGGGGGCGAGCGGAATGAAGCTCTCCAGGGTCTCCATCACCTTGTCATCGATGATGACCGGCTCGGAATAGCTGAGGCCGCCATGGACGACCCGGTGACCGATGCCGATGATGAGATCGCCCACCCGCGGCCGCAGCCACTCGGCGAGGATGCGCTTGCCCTCGGTGGCGTTGGGGATTTCGGCGGCGGTGTAGCTCTTGTCGAGCAGGACGCCGCCCTCGGCATCCTTCACCCGGATGTGGGGATGCACGCCGATGCCGTCGAGAAGGCCCGCCATGGAGGCATCGGGCGCCACCTCGCCGTCCTTCACCTCGTACATCTTGAACTTGATGGACGAGGAACCGGCATTCACCACGAAGATGATGTCACTCATGGGTCTCAGGCTCCGGCAGCGCGGCGCTGCCGCTTCATCAGGCTGTTGGCATAGAGCACCGCCACGGCGCAGGAGGCGAGGCGGGCGCGGACATTGTCGGCGCGGCTGGTCAGGATCACCGGCACCCGGGCGCCGAGCACGATGCCCGCGGCGTCCGCGCCGGCCAGGAAGGTGAGATTCTTGGCCAGCATGTTGCCGGCTTCCAGATCCGGCACCACGAGGATCTGGGCGCGGCCGGCCACCGGCGAGTGGATGCCCTTGATCTCGGCGGCATCCAGGCTGATGGCATTGTCGAGGGCCAGCGGGCCGTCGAGCACGCCGCCGGTGATCTGGCCGCGGTCGGCCATCTTGCAGAGGGCTGCGGCCTCGATGGTCGTCGGGATCTTCGGCGTCACGGTCTCGACCGCCGACAGGATCGCCACCCGCGGCTCGCCGAGGTCCAGCCCCACATGCAGGTCGATGGCGTTCTGGATGATGTCGCGCTTGGACATCAGGTCCGGGAAGATGTTCACCGCCGCATCGGTGATGAACAGCGGATCCGCATAGGACGGCACGTCCATGATGAAGACATGGCTGATGCGGCGCGAGGTCCGGAGGCCCGTATCCTTGGCGGTGACGGCGCCCAGGATCTCGTCGCTGTGCAGGCTGCCCTTCATGAGCAGCGACGCCTTGCCGGCGCGCACCTGCTCGACCGCAACCGCGGCGGATTCGACGCTGTGGGAGGTGTTGACGATCTCGTAGGGCGTGATGTCGAGGGAGAATTCTTCGGCGACAGCCTTGATGCGGGCCTCGGGGCCCACGAGAATCGGCTGGATCAGGCCTTCCTCGGCCGCTTCCAGGGCGCCCTTGAGGGAGGATTCGTCGCACGGATGGGCGACGGCAGTCGGCGTCGGTTCAAGCTGATGAGCCCGCGCGATCAGCGCTTCGTACTTTTCGTGCTTGCGCGCGGTGGGTGTCGTATCGGTCATCATTTCCCCGTCGAGTTTCGGTCATGACGGTCGCCCGTGGCGGCCAGCCGGCCCCTTCGGCCCGATGGGGAGAATAGCATACGTTTTTTACAGGTCCCGGACGCAGATCAATTCCCGCGCTGCATGTGCGAAAAAGGCGCGGGCGGCGGTTGGCGGTCGCAGCAGCCGGCCGCAGCCGTGCCGGCGGGCCGATTCTCCCCGAAGAAGGCAGTTCGCCCGGCCTGTCGCGGAACAGGCCGGGCGAACCGGGACGCGCAGCCCTGACGGGAGGGGGACGGTCAGGCGTGCAGCTTCTCGATCACCACGAGATCGTCCGGGGTCTCGTTGAGATTGTGTTCGCCGGTCTCGTAGTTCGGCAGGTGGACGCCGTGCAGCGCCGCGTTCAGACGGTCGCGGTCGAGCTCGCCTTCCCAGCGGGCGACGACGATGGTGGCCACCGCATTGCCGACGAAGTTGGTGAGCGCCCGGCATTCCGACATGAAGCGGTCGATGCCGAGGATCAGCGCCATGCCGGCGACCGGCACCGAGGGCACCACCGAGAGGGTGGCGGCCAGCGTGATGAAGCCGGCGCCGGTGATGCCGGCCGCGCCCTTGGACGACAGCATGGCAACGGCGAGCAGCAGGATCTCCTCGCCCAGCGTCAGCGGCGTGTCGGTGGCCTGGGCGATGAACAGGGCGGCCAGCGTCATGTAGATGTTGGTGCCGTCGAGATTGAACGAGTAGCCGGTGGGCACCACCAGACCGACGACGGACTTGGCGCAGCCGGCGCGCTCCATCTTCTCCATCAGGCTCGGCAGGGCCGCCTCCGAGGACGAGGTGCCGAGGACGAGGAGCAGCTCTTCCTTCAGGTAGCGGATGAGGGCGATGATGGAGAAGCCGTTGAGCTTGGCCACCGTGCCCAGCACGCCCAGCACGAAGATGAGGGCGGTGAGGTAGAAGGTGCCGATCAGCATGGCGAGGTTGGCGATCGAGCCGATGCCGAACTTGCCGATGGTGAAGGCGATGGCGCCGAAGGCACCGATCGGGGCGGCGCGCATCAGGATGGCGACCATCTTGAACATGGCCGACGACACCGACTGGAGCACGGTGAGGAGCGGCTTGCCGCGCTCGCCGACGGCGCCCAGCGAAATGCCGAAGATCACCGAGAAGAACAGCACCTGGAGGATGTCGCCCGACGAGAAGGCGGCCACCGCCGTCGGCGGGATGATGTTGGAGAGGAAGCCGACGATCGAGGTGTCATGGGCCTTGGCGGCATAGTCGGCCACCGCCTTGCCATCGAGGCTGGCCGGGTCGATGTGCAGTCCCGCGCCCGGCTGGACGAGATTGGCGACGATGAGGCCGACGATCAGGGCGAGGGTCGAGAAGGTCAGGAAGTAGATCATCGCCTTGCCGGCGACGCGGCCAACCTTCTGCAGGTTGCTCATGCCGGCAATGCCGGTCGTCACCGTCAGGAAGATCACCGGCGCGATAATCATCTTGACGAGCTTGATGAAGGCATCGCCCAGCGGCTTCAGGGAGGCGCCGACATCCGGCCAGAAATGGCCGATCGTGCCGCCGAGAAGGATGGCGACCAGAACCTGGAAATAGAGATGCTGATAGAAGCGGCGCGGCTTCGTCGGCGCGGCGTGCGCGGCGCCGTGGGCGGGAATGTCGATCATCCGGGCGTCCCCCGAGGTGGGTGTTCGTGGATCCGTCTCCCCGGGCGGGCGGGGCGGGCGGGTCCGGTTTCCTCTTCTTTCCGGGCCGGGACCGGGTGGCGGGTCCGGCGGCAAGTGCCTTCCCTTGCGCAAGGCGCATGCCAGCCATGCAGGAACGGCATTCTTTTTTAAAATATTGAAAGAAAAGCGATATTCATCGCGTCGGGTGGGTCGGACAAAAGCTGTTGTGCGGAATTCCGCACAGGGCCAGAATTGGTGTCCGGTGATCCGCACGCTCCCGCGTGCCGGGGAGGGCGCGCACGGGGAGGCGAGAGGACGATGGCAGCCGGGGATGCGGCAGCAGCCGGGGCGGCGGCAGGAGGGTGGCGGCGCGGGCGCTGGCTGGCGGGGCTTGCCCTTCTCGGCCTGCTCCTCGCCCTGGCGGTCGACCGCATCGTCGACCGGGTGACGGAGATCCGCACCCTTGCCCACATTGCCGAGCGGGCCGAGGGGCTCGCCACCCTCCAGGCGGCGATGCTGCGGGCCGAGCTGGACAAGCAGCGTGCCCTGCCGCTGGTGCTGGCCGAGGACCCGGATGTGCGCCAGACCCTGCTGGACCCGACGCCGGAGCGCTTTTCCGCCCTCGATGCGAAATTCCGCGTGCTGGCCGAGGGCACCCGGGCGAGCGTCATCTATCTGCTTGATGTCACCGGGCGCACGGTGGCCGCCTCCAATGCCGGCGCGCCCGACAGCTTCGTCGGCTTCGACTATTCCTTCCGCCCCTATTTCCGTCAGGCGATGGGCGCCGGCGGGGCGGAGCATTTCGCCCTCGGCTCGGTCAGCCACGAGCCCGGCCTCTATCTCACCCGGCGGATCTCGGCCGGGGCCGGGGTGGCACCGCCCCGACCCGGGGTGAGCCTGCCGCCGGGCACCCCGGCCGATGCCCTCGGGGTGATCGTGGTGAAGGTCGCCTTCGACGGGGTGGAGGCGGACTGGCGCCGTCTCGACATGCCGGCCTATGTGACCGACGCCCGCGGCATCGTGCTGGTGACGAGCGTGGCCGACTGGCGCTTCGACGCCCGCTCGGCGCTCAGCGAGGACGAGCGGGCGGAGATCCGGGCGAGCCTCCAGTTCGGCGATGCGCCGCTGGCGCGTCTGCCGGTGCGCCCGCTGGCCGAGGCGCCGGCGCCCGGCATGGTGCTGGCGCGGCTGCCGGGCGCGCGCGCGCCCCGCCTGTTCCTCGCCCTGTCCCTGGCCGTGCCGTCCACCGGCTGGACCCTGCATCTCCTGGCGCCGGTGGAGCCCGAGGTGGCGCGGGCGACGCTGCTGGCCCGCACCATCGGCCTGGTGGCGGTGGTGGCGCTGGTGCTGCGGGCCGCCTTCGTGCTGTGGCGCCGGCGCCGGGGGGTGGAGCGCCGGGCCGAGGAGGCCCGCGCCCGGGCCGAGCTGGA
>JBBSSF010000180.1:0-7167 GCA_038242345.1 Hyphomicrobiales bacterium | reverse complement strand
TAGATAGCTTATTTTGATCCGGAGCAAACCAATCCGCCATAACGCCATCAATGGTGTTCCAATATGAAAATGAAAATCCATAGCCATCAGAATATTCTGATACTTTCCCCACGCCAACTTCGTAACCATCAATTATTGGGATTTTTTCCGGAGATCCGAATCGGGTTAGCCATAGGTACTTCTTTGCATCACTATCGAACATGCCAACAGAAGAGCTCAAGCTTTCCTCGAGAGATAACGTAAATCCATATTTATGAGAATCTTTTTTACTTACAAGATATTTAAAATATATATTGTAATCCTCTCCTTCTGCCACCTGATTTACAGAAGTAGAGCTATCTCGATCTTTGATAGTCTGAGGTCTTATGATTAATTTTTCTAATTTAAAACTCTTAACAGCTTCTTGGAAATCAAAATTTCCCGACAGGACATCACAATACCACTTAGAAATATATTTCTGATTTCTTTCCTCTTCATCTGTAAGACTTACACTACTCACTTGAGTTTCATCATTATTCAAACCGATAAACTTGACCCAATGTGACGGCCAGTTAAATGCGAACGCACTTACGGTGAAAAACAAAAAAGTCGCTAAAAAAATTGTAACGCAAAATAACAGAAAAAATGCAGCCATGGAAACGACGAGAGATTTAGATTTTAATATTCTTTCAAGTATTATTATTATTATTATCCCAATAATAGACACCGCAGATACTAAAATTGCATACTTTATACTAGAATTATATGAAACTATAAGCGACCCAGCAAAGCCAATTGATAATAATGAGTATACGTATTTAGATAAATTTGATTTTTCAATAATCCTCATCAGCATTCGGATGCGGAATCGATCGTCGAATTCATTTTCAGTTTGAGCCATGCGCCCCCCCCCCGACCCATGCAATAAGGACAGATAATATACAATTATATTAAGTGTGATTTAATTTAAGATGTCAAGATTACGGCGCAGCAACTTACCCGCCGGCCGTCGCGATCACCGCCGCCGACGGGCCGCCATTCATGCCGGCCGGCACCGCGGGGGGCGGGATTTCCATGGGTTCGGGCATGCGTCCGCCGGCCAGTTCCGCGCGCTGGCGCGGCAGCGCCTCGGGATGATCCTCCTGGAGGAAGCGGATCAGCTTCTCGCGCATCTCGCAGCGCAGGTCCCACGCCACCGGCGAGGTGCGCGCCGAGCACAGCACGCGGATCTGCATCACCGTCGGCAGCACGTCGGTCACCTGGACATTGATGACCCGGCCATCCCAGTTGCGCGACGCCTTGGCGATCTCGGTCGCCTTCTCGCGGATCGCCTCCACCGGCGCGCGATAGTCCACATGCAGGAACACCGAGCCGATGATGGCGCCGGTCTCGCGGGTCCAGTTCTGGAAGCTGTTCTCGGTGAAATAGGTGAGCGGCACGATCAGACGACGCCAGTCCCAGATGCGGATGACGACATAGGTGCCGGTGATCTCCTCGATCCAGCCCCACTCGCCCTCCACCACCACCGCATCCTCCAGCCGGATCGGCTGGGTGACGGCGATCTGGATGCCGGCGATGAGATTTGCAAGCACCGGCCGGGCGGCAAATCCCGCCACGATGCCGGCCACACCGGCCGACGCCAGCAGGCTGACGCCATATTCCCGGATCGTCGGGAAGGTCATCGCCGCAATCGCCACGGTGAACAGCACGATGACGACATCCCCGGCCCGCTTCAGCACCCGCACCTGGGTGACATGCTTGCGGGCCAGCAGGTTGTCCTCGGCATCCATCCTGAAGCGACGCAGATAGAGCCCGGCCGCCGTGTCGGTCGCCGTCATCATCGCCCAGCCGACGAGGCCGACGAGGGCGACGAGAAAGAGATGCGACAGCGCGCTGGTGGTGCGGTCGGAAAAGCCCGCCGACTGCAACGGCACCGCCATCAGCATGATGATGAGGCCGAGCCGCGACGGACCGGTGGTGCGCTCGATCAGCCTTTCCGCGAACTTGTTGCCCGGCTTGAAGAAACTGCGCACGGCGCGCAGCACCGTGCCATGGACCAGAGAACCGATGCCGGCAAAGACCAGCATGATCGCGATGCCCGCCACCCAGTAGGGCGCCCAGCCGAACAGGCTGCGGGTGGTCTCGATGACCATGTCCGACGCCTCGGTGAAGACGTCATAGAAATGGGTCTGGTCGGCTTCGTCCATGAACACCTCGTCGCCGGTTTCCGGATCGGTCCGCCCGGACGTCGGACCGGAGGCGCCGGCCGGCGATCGCTGGTCACGACCGCAGCCCGCGCGCGGGGCGGGTTCGGCCCCCACACCGCGGGGAGCGCCATCCGGAAGAAATGTCCGGACCACCGAAAGGTTCCCGCCGCCGTCGGCGCCCGCCCCTCCGCCCCGCGCCGGAGGCCGGACAGGCTCCGGACGTCACGAGATACTCTCGCATTCGTGATCCGGATTTGACTTGCTCTCCAGGTCTCGAATAAAATGAATTCGTATCTTTCAGAATTGTAACTTCATACAATCGAATTGTAACTCAAGTGTTGCGATTTAATCTATCGTCTCATGCGTCATCGTGACTTTTTATTATCGAATCCGCATGAAGATGCTTGATCTGTCGGGTTCCGGATGGTCAGGATCCGGACTTCGACGCTGGCCCGCGCCTCCCCGCCCGGCCCGCTTTTCTCAACCGCCCCAACCGCCTGCCCCGACGGCGCGGACAAAGAAACAGACGATAATTCATAATAATTCTCGATATTCTGGAAGGAAATATCTTGCTCAAACAACGAGAGCACGGAGCGGAACAGCCCTACTGGCCCCTCGGACCTTTCAAGGTTCGCCTGCCCTTCGTGCATTACAAGTGGGAATTCCCGGAGATGATCCAGGCGTTCCTGATGTTCGTGGTCAGCCTGGGCATGATCCCGCTGCTGCAGCAATATCTGGGCCTGCCCTATGAGGCGGCGCTGGCGGGTGTCGTGCTGTGCGGCATCGGCTTCCTGCTGCCGGCGCTCCTCGGCGTGCCGCTGGTGCCGGGCTGGATCACGCCGGCCATTCCGGTGACGCTGCTCTACCTGCAGAATTTCGAGCCGGGTCCCGAGGCCATGCGCGCCATGATGGCGCTGCAGGTCGAGGTCTTCATCATCTTCCTGTTCCTCGGCGTCACCGGCCTCGGCAACAAGCTGGTCACGGCGATCCCGAACTCGCTGAAGTCGGGCATCATCATCGGCGCCGGCATCGCCGCCATGATGGGCGAGCTGAAGACGGGCGGTCGCGTCGAGGGCGCGCCGGTGTCGATCCTGATCGGCGCGGTGATTGCGGCCTACATCCTGTTCTCGATCTCGTTCAAGAGCGTGGTGCTGCGCAACAGGGTGGCCAAGGCCATCTCCAATTTCGGCATGGTGCCGGGCCTCATCATCGCCATGGCGGTCGGCTGGATCCTGGGCGAGTTCCCGCTGCCGGCGATCCAGTTCGGCATCACCAACCCGGATTTCGCGCTGCTGTTCGCGCATCTGCCGCTGTGGAACGGCCTGCCGAGCTGGGACATGTTCCTGCTGGCCATCCCGACGGCGATCATCGCCTATGTCATCGCCTTCGGTGACATCCTCGTCGGCTTCACCCTGGTGAAGCGCGCCGATCACCTGCGCACCGACGAAGTGATCGAGCTGAACGTCACCCGCGTGCATCTGGTCACCGCCATCCGCAATGCGGGCCATGCCCTGTTCGCGCCGTGGCCGGGTCTGGCCGGTCCGCTGTGGACGCCGATCCAGGCCACCACCGCCGAGCGCTATGCGCTGGGCCGCAAGGCGATGGATTCCCTCTATGGCGGCCAGGGCACCTTCTGGATCGCCGGCTTCCTCGCTTTGTTCGTGCTGCCGCTGGTGACGATGTTCCGCCCGGTGCTGCCGCTGGCGCTCTCGCTCACCCTGATCCTGACGGCCTATATCTGCATCATGGTCGGCATGGAGGAGCTGAAGAACTCCACCGAGCGCGGCGTTGCCGGCATCGTCGCGGTGACGCTGGCGATGCCCGACCCGAAGGCGACCATCTACGCCATCGTGGTGGGTCTGGTGCTCTATCTCCTCATCGAGAGGCCCTATGCCGCCAAGCGCACCGAGGACGACCTCTCGCTGATCTCGGACGCCACCTCCGACATTGAGGCCGGTGACGAGCAAGGGGTCTCACCCGGCAAACCCGCCGGCAAAAGCTGACGCGCCTGCGCAGTGACAGAGAAAGACCGGGCGGCCCCCACGGGGCCGCCCGACGTGTTTTTGGGAGTTATACCAAAGATCCTTGAAATGGACTCTTTGGTATCCCGGTGCAGAATTTCCATGCCATTGGGGCATATGGAAAATCTGCTGATCTTCAGGCGCGCGGTGCGGTCAGCACTTCGTGCGCCTGGTATGAGGAGTGTCCGGGATCGTCAGGGAGTTCGGTCAGATCTCGCCGCGGAAATGCTCCACCACGAATTTCCCGACAATGCCGGCAACGCCGATGGCAAGAATTGCGAAGCCGAACTCGATCGAAATGAAAACGGCAGCTGCGAAAGCGGAGCCCAGCAGGACGAGAAGCGCCGCGAAGCCGAAGAACAGCCCCAGCCGGCGAAGGCTTGCCTCGCTGGCCTGAGCATTCATGGCGATGCTGATATTTGCCTTCGTTGCGGCGATCTGCGCTTCCTGTTCCCGCTCAGCCATGGCGAGAATCCGCTCGGCAGCCCCGGGAACCACGTTGTCATAGGCCTTGAAGTGCGCGGGATGCGGCATCACGCCGGCATAGACTTCCGTTGTCCGCACGATCTGCGCGGCCAGACGCCTGATTTCCTCCTTCGGAGGATCCTTGTCGATCAGTTCCTCGATCTGACTGGCAACCCGGGCGGCAATCTCGCTGCCCTCTTCATCCAGAGCCGGCGCGATCCTGTCGTCTCCGGAAGCCTCAGGCGCCTTTTGCCTCGACGCTTCGGGGGGCGGCGCTCCTGCGGACCGGTTCGACATATCCGATTTCCGTTTCAATCAGCTGCGCCAGCAACGGCTCCAGAGCCGAGTTCAGCTCTCTGGCAACCTTGCCCCACGCCGCCTTCTGGGTTGCCGAGCTGACAGTGCGATAGGTTGCACCAGAGGTTGCCGGGAAAAGGCCTCCCGGCGAAAAGGCATCGAGAAATCCCCGATTGAAGGACATCCGCTGACGCTCCAGAAGCCATTCCACGGCCGGAAGAGACTGCCCTGACGGCAGGGTTACGTCCTCCCCCTTCAGGACATGGGCCTGATCGGCTGCGGACTCGGCCCACCTTTTCTTCGATCTGCCAGTCATCTGCCCAGCCTCCATGCACTCCGCGAAGCTGCATCGGCATGACATTTCATGAAGCCGCGAGCGGGATCCCGGCTCATATAATAATGGGATGCCCGGGTTTGGATACCCCTCTCCCCCCTTCGAACCGCTCCAGCCTCTTCCCCCCGGGCACTTGAAAGGGTAAAGAACCCCCCGCATATGCGAGTTTCCCGGCCGGGGAAGGTCCCCGGCCGTTTCTGTCCGCCGGAATGAAGAGGCCAGCGATGTCCGCTCCGCGCACGCTCTACGACAAGATCTGGGACGACCATGTGGTCGCGACCGAGGCGGACGGCACCGCAATTCTCTATATTGACCGCCACCTCGTGCATGAGGTGACCAGCCCGCAGGCCTTCGAGGGTCTGCGCATGGCCCACCGCAAGGTGCGCGCGCCGCAGAAGACGCTGGCGACCGTCGACCACAACGTGCCGACCACCGACCGCTCCAAGCCGATCGAGGATCCGGAGTCGGCCATCCAGGTGGCCCAGCTCGCCAAGAATGCCGCCGAGTTCGGCATCGAATATTATGGCGAGCATGACCACCGTCAGGGCGTCGTGCACATCGTCGGCCCCGAGCAGGGCTTCACGCTCCCCGGCATGACCATCGTGTGCGGCGACAGCCACACCTCCACCCATGGCGCCTTCGGCGCTCTCGCCCATGGCATCGGCACGTCCGAGGTCGAGCACGTGCTCGCCACCCAGACGCTGATCCAGAAGAAGGCGAAGAACATGCAGGTCCTCGTCGAGGGCGACCTGCCGGCTGGCGTCACCGCCAAGGACATCACGCTCGCCATCATCGGCGAGATCGGCACCGCGGGCGGCACCGGTCACGTGATCGAATATGCGGGCTCCGCCATCCGCGGCCTTTCCATGGAAGGCCGGATGACGGTCTGCAACATGGCGATCGAAGGCGGCGCCCGCGCCGGCATGATCGCCCCGGACGAGACCACCTTCGCCTATATCAAGGACAAGCCGAAGGCCCCGAAGGGCGCGGCGTTCGACGCCGCCCGTCGCTACTGGGAGACCCTCGTCACCGATCCGGGCGCCGAGTTCGACACCATCGTGCGTCTCGACGCCGCCTCCCTGCCGCCCATCGTCACCTGGGGCACCAGCCCGGAAGACGTGGTCTCGATCCTCGGCCAGGTGCCGAACCCGGACGACATCGCCGATCCGGCCAAGCGCAAGGCCGTCGAGCGGGCGCTCGCCTATATGGGCCTGACCGCCGGCACGAAGATGACCGACATCGCCATTGACCGCGCCTTCATCGGCTCGTGCACCAATGGCCGCATCGAGGATCTGCGCGCCGCCGCCGCTGTCGTCGCCGGCAAGCATGTCAACGAGCGCGTCAACGCGCTGGTCGTCCCGGGCTCCGGTCTGGTGAAGGCCCAGGCCGAGGCCGAAGGTCTGGACAAGATCTTCACCGCCGCCGGCTTCGAGTGGCGCGAGCCGGGCTGCTCCATGTGCCTGGCCATGAACGCCGACCGGCTGGCGCCGGGCGAGCGCTGCGCCTCCACCTCGAACCGCAATTTCGAGGGCCGTCAGGGCTTCAAGGGCCGCACCCATCTGGTGTCGCCCGCCATGGCCGCAGCCGCGGCGATCGCCGGCCACTTCGTCGACATCCGCTCCTTCGGCTGATCGACACACGGCACTGACTGAAAAGGGCCGGTCCCCGCAGGGCCGGCCCTTTTGCTTGCGCAATCGGGCTGCCGCCCGAACCCGCCCGGGGGGCGAGCCGCCGGCCCGCCCCCTTTTTGATCAAATGAAGAAATAACCGAGGGGGGGGGGGGGGGGGGCCCCCCCCCCCGGGGGCCCCCCCGGGGGGTCGGCCCCGGCGCCCGCGGTGGGGCAGGGATTGGGGACTAGAGGAC